>JBCBLJ010000901.1:0-3245 GCA_038520195.1 Planctomycetota bacterium | reverse complement strand
TCAGGAACCAAAAACCAAATGGCCCGTAGGGTGCTTCGCATTTTTGGTTCCTGACACCCTTTCCGACCAATCGGCTCACCCCAAGTTTTAGGTGTCATGAGCCACTAGTTTCCGGATCGGCTCTCCGCCCAAGCACGGTCTGGGTGCGTACCAGCGACAAGGCCACGGGTGGCGGCGGAGCCTTCTGCAATGAGAGTCGTTGCGTCTGCGATCACGTTACAAGAATTGTCCGGTTCGTCGTTTTTTCGACTCCAACTGCCGGTCATTTTGGTTGGCTGTTCACCGCGGGCGGATGCAAACAAGGCCGACGAAACGGCTCCTGAACTGCGCCCTGATGCGCGCCCTGAGAGGTTTTCTTCCACACCTGCCGCACGCCGCGGCACTAGCGAGTCACGACGATCTCGCGTTGCAAGTCCCAATCGATCCCCGTCGATTGGTCGGCCAAGGATTGCAGACGATCCGGTGCGGGTTTGCCCTGCCCTAACGTCAGCAACTCGACGATCGTTTTCTCCTCCATCTCGGACCCGTCGATCCGATTGAGCGTGATCAGGTTGCCGCTATGATGCTTTGCCGTCGTCGATTGAATCCCGCCCTCGACCTGAACAAACACACCGACGCGGGCTCGTTTCACGATCGATGTCGCGATCGACACTCCCAACGGATTCATCGTCGGCAATGGCTCGGCCTTTTCGAATGGGTTGGTGGTCTCGGACTGCGCCACATCGTCCTGACGGGAGTAGTCGTTGATGATTGTGAGCGCTTTGCCGTCCTGTTTGAACCGCAGATGTGTCGACATGGGGCTGTCCTTCGAGCTCGCCGTCCCCGATCCTTGCGATTCCAGTTGCATCTGAAACAACGAGTTCAAATCGAGATCGACTTGATTGATGTCATCGCACTCGAAGATCACCTCGAAGCCTTTCCAACCGCTGGAGTTCGTCGACTCGCGTCGTTCCTTGAGCCGCACTCCTTCGCCGATCTCCGCGGCCATCGCTCGAATCATCGCCTCGCTCGGCAGTCGGCGTTTCGTTGTCTCCTTTGATTCGCCAAAGCCCACGCTCGATTTTTCGGCGTAGGACCGCAAATGAACGATTGCCGAACCATCTTCGTCGACCTTGATCACCACCGATTGCTCGATGCAGCCAGTACAACAAAGAGCGACCGAAAAGAGCAACACAACGCAAGCACGAAGATTCATCGGAGGACTCCATGAACGAAGAATGTGTTCTGATTCGGATTATTGATTCGTCACTACGGTGAAACGACCGCGATGTCTGCCGCCGATGCCCATGCCTTGCCATTGACTTCACGCAAAACACGAATCAAGACATAACGCCCACGAACCGGCTTTGACAAGGAGACCGTTTGGACCTCGCGTAACTTGTCGAAGGTCGCCTCGGCGGTGACAGTCGCGAAGTCACTCGGCGAGTCGCTGACATAGAACTCGGTCTCGGCAAAGGCTCCGTTCCAACCTCCGTCCTGGCGCGCCAGGTAGCGAAATCCGGTGATCCGCCTCGAACTCCCTAGATCGAGCACCAGTTCATGGGGATGCTGGTCGACGGTTCCCGTGAAGTTGGAATGCCAAATCGTGTCCGCGTCTTGGTCGATCGCGTGACGGGCGAGTCGGTTGTTGCCCGTGTTTTGGCTCGAGAAGCGGACAAGCTTGACCTGATCCGCGGGTACCGTGTCGCTGGAAGAAACCTTGTTTTTCGACTTGCGCGGTTTGGTGGGTGGCTTGGTGTCGCCCCACTTCGCCTTGCGGTCGCGCTCATGTCGCGTCCGATTCGGATCGAGGTATTTGCCCGGCCGTGGCGGTTCGTGGGACGCCTCGGCGATCCGTTTCATGCGTTCGATCCACTCAGGTTTCGACGCGGCGAGATTGATGGCTTCGCTTCTGTCGCTCGAAAGATCGTAAAGCTCCCACTCCATGTTGGCTCTGGGTCGAACCCCTTTCATCTGACCGATACGCACGGCCGTTTGCTGACCAAATTCCCAATAAAGGTGCTTGTGCGTGGGTTGATCCCGTCCTGTTACTTCGGGTCCGAGTAGCTCGGGCAAGATGGACATGCCGTCCAGATCGTCCGGCGGCTCGGCACCCACGAGCTCGGCGATCGTCGGAAAAATGTCGGGCTGAAAGAACGTCAAGTCGCTGACGCGTCCAGGCTTAATCTTGCCCGGCCAACGCACCATCGATGGAATCCGGAGTCCGCCTTCGTACAGATTGCCCTTACCGCCGCGGAACTCGACACCCGTTTTTGGATGGACGTTTGGGCCGAAGTATCCGCGTGGATGTTCCTTGCACTTGAATCGATCCTGGCCGCCATTGTCGCCGGCAAAGAAGACGATCGTATTGTCCTCCAGCCCCAGTTCCTTGAGTAGTGCGAGCGTGTCGCCGACATTGCGATCGACCATCGAAACCATCGCAGCGTAGTTTTTCGCGTCCTGCGGCACCGACTCGTCACTCATCCACTTGTCACCCGCATAGAGGTCCCACGCGGGATCCTCGGCAGGAATGTCGTACATGCCGTGGGGCGGTGTGATCGGCAAATAACAGAAAAATGGCCGATCACGGTTGGTGCGGATAAACTCGAGCGCCCGCTTCATGATCTCGTAATGCGAATACGACTCGCCCGAGCGACCACCCCGGTTCCCTTTCAGGGCAACTTCTTCACTGTTGCGAACCAGGTAAGGGGTATAGAAGGAGTGGGCGTGGACTTGATCGTAGTACCCGAAGAACTCGTCGAAGCCATGGTCTTCGGGAACGCCGGTCGAATCGCGGCCGCCGCATCCCCACTTGCCAAACCCACCGGTCGCATAGCCTTTTGCTTTAAGCATCGATGCAATGGTCGCTTCACCGGCGCGAAGTGGCGTACCGCCATCATTCGCTCTCACCGAGGCGTGCCCCATGTGCTTGCCCGTCATGAGGGTGCAGCGAAGAGGCGCACACACCGGTGCGCCCGCCAACGCGTCGGTAAAGTAAATGCCCTCCGCTGCCATCTTGTCGATATTGGGCGTACGAAGCTTGTCGTTGCCCATGAACGACAACTCGTAGTACGCCAACTCGTCGGACATGATGTAGACGACGTTTGGCGGCGCAGTGCGGGTGGAAGCAGTGCCGGCCGAATCAGTAGGTGGTGAAGCGGCACTGGCACGCAGCGCCGGCGAGCAAATGAAGATCAGCAGAACGCAGACGCGGAACATAGCGAAGGAGTTGAAAGTGGAAAGTTAGAAGTTGAAAGTGAGTACAG
>JBCBLJ010000049.1:0-19900 GCA_038520195.1 Planctomycetota bacterium | reverse complement strand
TGAGACTCTTGTCGAAGGCGAGCCTGTTCACCACACCCTCCATGGGCTCGAGGCGTTCTTTCGTGACGGTGGCCGTACTCGCGGACCAAAGCGGTGGAAGATGGCGGTGGTTACGTGGCTCGGCGTCTTCCCCGTGGTGTTGCTTTGGTCGCGACTCCTGCCGCCGTTGCTGCGACCGATGCATCCCATCGTCGTGACGGCGGTGGTCACTGCGGTGGCGGTGGTAACGCTGGCCTGGTTGGTAATGCCGACGCTAACCAAATGTTTGGCTGGATGGCTGAACGCAAGCTCCGAATCGAATTTGTCGTGATTCAGATACTGTTTGAGATTGATCGAGAAACCATGCACCCGTTTCGCTCCTTCCCGCACCGCCGATTCCTTTTGGTGATTTTCCTAGTGTCCTGCTGGGCCGTCCCGTCACCCGCGCAAGAGCCTGATTTCAGCGGTCAACCGAACGACACATTCGTACCTCAGCTGGCCTCGAAAGCCGACACGATTCTGGTCGGTGGCGACATCTACACGAACGTCGTGGGTCAGGGGAAGGCCCGAGCCTGCGCGATTGCGAACGGAAGATTCATTCGCGTCGGCAGCCGAAGCTCCGTGGAGCAACTCCAAGGAGAAACGACGAAAGTCATCGAACTGAACGGGCGGACGGTCATCCCTGGACTCAATGATTCCCACCTGCACGCCGTTCGCGGCGGACGATTTTTCAACCTCGAGCTTCGCTGGGACGGCGTTAAATCATTGCGACAGGGCCTCGAGATGATTCGCCAACAAGCCAAGCGAACGCCCAAGGGGCAATGGGTTCGCGTGATCGGTGGATGGTCACCCTACCAATTCGAAGAGAAACGGCTTCCAACGGTTGCCGAACTGAATGAGGTCGCTCCAGAGACGCCGGTGTATGTGATGTTTCTCTATAGCATTGGGTTCCTTAACAAGAGCGGGTGTGAGGCGCTCGGGATCACGCGACAGACACGGCCGCCCAACGCGCAGAGCCGCTACGTCTTCAAAGACGGTGGAGCGGAGCTATACGCGCAACCCAACGCGATGATTCTCTATAAGACGATCGGCGCCCTACCGGCGATGGCGGTGAAGGACCAAATCAACTCGACGCGACATTGGTATCACGAGTTGGCCCGGTTCGGTCTCACAAGCGTCGTCGATGCCGGAGGTGGGGGGCACAGCTTTCCGGACAACTACATCGCCACTGAAGTGCTTGCGCGCCGTGAATCCATGCCGATGCGGGTCAGCGTCTACCTCTTCCCCCAGTCACCAGGTCGAGAGTTCCAGGATTTCCGTCGCTGGTTGCAAGCCAACGAGCGTGACTACAACCGCGCGATCAAAACGCTGCACGGATACACGATCCGAGGCGGCGGCGAGTACTTGGTCTGGGCCGCGGGGGACTTTGAAAACTTCCTCTCGCCGCGCCCTGAGCTCGCGCTGGACATGCGCGAGCAGATTCTTCCCGTGGCCCGCATGCTTCTGCGAAACAATTGGCCGATTCGACAACACGCGACGTATGACCAGTCGATTCGACAGTTGCTGGACGTGTTCGAAGAGCTGGACCAAAACGAAATTGACTTCGCCGGTCGACGGTGGGCGATTGACCACGCCGAAACCATCTCGAGCGAGAGCATCCAACGAATCAAGGCGCTCGGTGGAGGCGTTGCGATTCAAAACCGAATGGCCTTCGCCGGAGAGTACTTCTTGGATCGTTACGGACCCGAGGTCACCGCGAAGTCGCCGCCGTTGCGTGAATTGTTCGACAGTGGGATCCCGCTCGGTTCCGGCACCGATGCCACTCGCGTGTCGAGCTACAACCCCTGGCTTTCGCTGTACTGGATGGTGTCGGGCAAAACGGTCGGAGGAACCAGGTTGTACCCAAAGCAGAATTGTCTCACGCGGAAAGAAGCACTCCGCTTGTACACAACCGGAAGCGCTTGGTTCAGCGGCGAGGACGGAATCAAAGGGCGGATTGCGCCAGGCCAATTCGCCGATTTGACGGTGCTGTCGGCAGACTATTTTTCGGTGGATGAGGAAAGCATCAAGGGGATTGAGTCGGTGTTGACCTTGGTAGACGGACGGCCAACCTACGCCGCGGGCGAATTTGCCGATCTGGACCCCGAACTCCCTCCAGTGAGTCCGGCCTGGGCTCCCGCAGCCTACTTCAATGGATACGGTGGAAAGCCGGTGCCTGAACGACTTTGAGTGCACCGCGATCCGCCAAAGAAGTCGAACGACTGATCAACCCAATCGCCGGGGGAATGGGTCGCTATCGGCTGATCGTGCGGTGCCAGAACCAGTCGCTGCACCACGCGATCGCATAGGTGCAAAGCGGGAGACCGATCAGCGTCATCGCCATCTCTGGCCACGGAACGTGAAATTCCAATGCCGGGACCATCGAGAGTATTCCGTAGGCCGGCAGGACTCCTGAGGGAATCGCCAAGGCGCATCCCACCGCGAGCAAGAAACTGGCTCGCGTCGCACACTGCTTTCTCGCGACACCCGGTGACGCTCCGACAAGTCGTAAAATCCTCTCGTCGGCGATCGCTTCTTGCTGAGCCAGGCTCGTGGCGATGGCGGCAACAACAAGGCCTGTCAAAAAAGAGAGCGCGAAGACGGCCGCGATCTGCCGGCGATCCGCTCCATAGTTGAGCTGCGTGTCAACGGTCGTTCCCGGATAGCGACTGGCCGTCGAAGTGGCTCGATCGGCGAATGATCGGTCGACGACTTGATCGCATTTTACCAACCAAGTCTCTCGGCTGTCTTCCAAAACTCCCAGCGTCGACTGCCACTGAAGTTCCTCTAAGGCATCCTCCGAGATGAGGTAGTCGACGTTTCGGAGCGAGATCGGCGTGTCGGTGGCAACGGCCGCGAGCGTTGCGAGCGGCTCGGCCAACGAAGGCATCTCGACGACGACTTGCTCGGGTGTCTCTTGGAACAGCGCGATCAGCATCGACTGTTCGAGGGTTTGATTCTGTGTTTCGCCCGTGACTTCGAGGAGCTTCAGTAACTCGGGTGTCGCAACGGCGATGGTTCTCGGGCGAGTTCGCAACGAATCTGACTTCGCTTGCAACGCCTCCTCTCCGACGGAAGCCAAACGAATCCTTGCCGCGGCAACAGCGTCACCGTCTTGAAGCATTTGTGAGACGGCTGCCTCGGCTCCACTCCCGCAGACAATGAGGTGATTGGGTTCGAAGACCGTGTTCAACGACTCGTCGAGAGAACGCACGCTTTGAAAGATACATGCGATCAAAACGCTTGCGGACATGCCGGCGAGAATCGCCGTGACGATCGGGCCGTTCCGCGTGCGAAAACGACTCGCTTCACGAATCGCCAACTTGTGTCCGATGGGCAGATGGTTGGCTAGCGGAGCCAGCCGTTCCAGGATCCACGGACTTGCGGATCCGAATCCGACCAAGCCCAAGATCGAACCCAGCATTGTTGCGAGCACGGAGAGGTTGTCACCGTCGGCACCGCGATCCGGCTCCACCAACATCGGCGCAGAGGCGACGAAGACGGCCCCGATCACGACGAGGATGCTCCCGATCAGCCCCCACCTACGAGAGCATTGCTGGGCTGGACTGCGCGACGCGAGCGCCTCTCGAATGGGGAGGCGCGCCGACGCCCATGCCGGCAGCAATGCGGCCGCCACCGCCGTGAACATCCCGAAAACGGCGGACTGTAGGCAAAGAGCGGCGTCGATTTCGAATGGTCCGTTTCGACGATGATTCCATGAATCCAAAAAGGGATGGAGGCATTTAGCGACGACCAGACCGACCGCAACCGCGGAGATGCCCGCAAGCATTGACAACAGGACCGAGTTGACAATCACTGCACAAAGGGTGTGAAAGCGAGTCGCGCCTGACGATGCGAAAAGACCGATCTCGCGTCGCCGACGTCTTAGCGAGACGATGAACGCCGCCGAGACGATCAACGCCGCCTCCGCGAGGGCGACTCCGCCGAGCACGAACACAAGCCATCTCAACGGCGACGCGGAACTCGTCAAGGATCGCCGGTCGACGATCGATACGCTGGAAAGCTGCGTGCGAAACTCGCCGCGTTCGGCCTCCGACATCGATGTTGGCCACTGCACCAGTTGTTGGGTTCGGCCCCAGAAACCTTGAGGAGCGAACGAATACAACACCGAAACGGCATCGAGGTCTTCGATGACTTCAAAGACCCCGACGATTTGGAAGGTGCCAGAATCTTCGACTTCAACGGTTGAGCCGACTGATGTGCCGAAGACTTCTTGAAGCAAACTTGAAACCGCGATCTCCCGTGGCGTCTGGGGCACCCGACCAGCGATTACTTTGATTAGCCCCTCGGCGAGCCCCTTCACACTGTGTCGGCGGCTCTCGACGCTCAGCCTCATGCCGTTGCAATAGACGGTCTCGCGGCCAAACGAGATGGGTTCCATTTTGACGTTCGCGGGCAACGTGCGACGCACCTCGTTCAGATCTGCCGCGATGATCTTGAAGTCCGCGTTCCCCAAGACCGCGCGAGCCCGTTCTTGATCGGAAGGATCGGAGAGTCGAACAAGCGTACCGCCGGCGACCATCGCAGCCATCGGCAATCCAATGAGAAGGCAAATCAAGAGTGATCGGCCCCATTCTCGCCGTAGATTGCGCACCTCGAGGCGAACGATGCAACGCAGTGCTTGCGTCATGATTCTGGAATCTCGTGGGCCGGACTCTGTGGGCGTGACTCGTCGACGATGCAGCCATCTTTGATAAAGATGACTCGATCTGCCCACGCCGCATGGGTCGGATTGTGGGTCACGAGCAACGCCGACTTTCCGGAGTCACATTGCTCCCGAAGTAGTTCCATCACTGTTTCACCGTTGGCTGTATCGAGCGCCCCCGTCGGCTCATCGGCAAGCACGAGTTCGCGCGACCCGACGAAGGCTCGAGCGATCGCCACTCGCTGCTGCTCTCCCCCCGACAACTGATCCGGAAAACGCCCCGAGAGGTTCTGTATGCCGACGCGTTCCAGGGCGGAGCCAACCTCTCGATCGATCTTTTTCACCGACCAACCGTCCAGCTCAAGAGGCAGCGCGACGTTCTCTCGGGCGGTCAACCCAGGCATCAAATTTAGTTCCTGGAAGACGTAGCCGAGGATGCGTCGGCGGAGTCGAGCCATGTCCTTGGAGGAGCATTCGGCCAAGTCTCTTCCGGCGATGCGCACGACGCCGGATGTCGGACGCTCCATCCCTCCGGCGAGCGCAAGCATCGTCGACTTCCCAGAGCCAGAAGGTCCCATGACGGCAACCAGTTCACCGGCCTCCAAAGAAAAGGTGGTCGACTTGAGAGCGTGCACGAGCGTGTTGTCCGCGCCGTACGATTTTGCGACGTCGGTGAATTCGAGTAACGGCCGACCTGCTTGCACAGCTTCGTCCTGAGATTCGTGCCCGATTTGAATCACGACGGTTTCCTTTTGCGTCTTTTCCTCACGCGTGTCTCACACAACTCCAACCACCGCAGTTCCGCTTCGGCCCGAAGAATGAACGCGTCGATCGCAAGTTGGCGCGGCAAATCATCGGTGCGATTCGCCTCGGCTTTTTGTCGCGTGTAGCTTTGAAGCTGTTCCATAGTCGCCGTCCGTTGCGTTCGAATGATCTCGGTCACATCATCGCGTTGGGCGGCGACTGCAATGAGAATCTTGATCGCCAGCTCGTTACGCGATGGAGGGCTTCCAAGAACAGGCGTCGAGAACCATTCGTTGAGCGTGCGACGCCCAAGAGCCGTGATCTTCCATATCTGATCGTCGCCTTTTGTCGCGTCGGGCTGAACAAGTCCATCTCGCTCAAGTCGCGACAACGTGCTGTAGACCTGCCCGACATTCAAAGGCCATGCATCAGCCGTCCCACTTTCAAATCGGGTCTTGAGGCCGTACCCATGTGTAGGTCGGTCGGAGAGCAGGGCGAGCAAGGTGTGGGGGACACTCACTTCGATACCGACGTTCGGACGGGAAGGACTGGATGGCAAAGCTAGGCTGCGGTAGCATTGCATACTGAGTATGCATACCGAGTATCCCCCCGTCAAGCCGACTCAACATCACGAGACCCAAATGGCAACTCAAACACTTCGTCCAGCCGCCGCTCTCGTGTTTGGGTTCGCGATGCTGTCGCTCGTGGGGGCTCAACTGGCCATCGCGGCCGAAGTTCCGATTCGCGCGAGCGACGGAACGACACACCGACCCGAACGTGGATGGGTCGATGTTCCTGAGAATCGCAGCCACCCGTCATCAACGACCATTCGCGTGGCGTACGTACGGTTCGCTCACCCCAATCCCAGTCAACCTCCGGTGTTCTACTTAGCGGGCGGACCAGGAGGCTCGGGCATCCATGCGGCGGAGCGTTTCATCCAGAACGGCGGCGATCGGTTCTTCGAGTTGATTGGAGGTGACTTGATCGGCATTGATCAGCGTGGCGCCGGAGCATCGGAACCCAACCTAGAATCCAGTTTGCAGTTCCAGCTCTCAACCACCGAAGCCGGAAACGAGCTTTCCATGCTGGAGACGATGCGGGCAACCGTCGGTGAGGAAAGGCTTCGTTTGAAGCGACTTGGCATCGATGTCTCGGCCTACAACACTCATGAGAACGCCGCTGACATCGACGCGATTCGGCGGAGACTTGGTTATCCGCGTATCAGCCTTTGGGGCGCGAGCTATGGTTCGCACCTCGCCTTTTGCTTGCTTCGGAGATTCCCAGGGACGATCGAGCGGGCGCTCATCACAGGCCCCGAAGGACCGAATCACACCTGGAAGCTTCCAAGCGACACGCAGCGGATACTCGAACAGTTAAGCAAGAGGGCAGCGCAAGACTCGGTGTGGCGAAAGCACATGCCGGATATGCTGGGTACGCTCGCGACGGTGCTCGAAGAACTCGAACAACAGCCACGTGAAGTGATGTTGGATGGCAAACTCATTCGAATCAGCCGCTTCGATCTGCAACGAGTGCTGGGCCGCGACATCGGCACCGTCGCCGGCGGCTCGGATTCGTTTCCCGAACGACTTTGGCGATGCAGCAACGGTGACTGGGAGTCGCTCGCACGCGAGCTTCACGAGGATCGTCGTGCGATGGGAATCGGTTCCGCGATGACCTGCGCGATGGACCTCGCTTCCGGGGCAACGGCGGCACGAAACGCGCGGATCGACACCGAAATCGCTGAGACACTCCTGGGCGACACCGCAAACTTTCCCTTGCGCAACCTTCGTGATGCCTGGCACGTGGCTGATCTTGGCGATTCATTCCGCGAGCCGCTTTCGACGGAAGTGCCGGTGCAGTTCATCGTTGGTGAACTCGACGCGCGAACACCGATCAGCAACGCCGTCGAACTCCAGCGGACACTTGAGAAAAGCGGATTGCTGATTGTGGAGAATGTGGGGCACAACGATGTCCCCCTCGGCCAAAGCGAGCTACGCGACGCTTGGAGCCACTTTTTTCGCACCGGAGAGGTGACGAGCGGAAGGATCCGCACGGCCCCGATTCAATTCACGGTCCCCGCCGAACTGTCTATCCCACTGCACAAAGATGCGATTCGCATCGAACGAAGCGAGCTTGCGAACCTCGTCGGTGAATACCGGTTTCCGGAGGGTCGCGTCATTTCGATTGACGCGGCGGAGAACCACCTGTTGCTTCACATGCCCGGGAAAAGACGCGTTCGATTGTGGCCACTGGGAACGCATGAGTTTTTCTCAGAGCTCAAAGAGGTTCCCCGGATCCATTTTCTGATGGGCGCGTCGGGTGCCGTCGATCGCCTGAGCGGGAAAGGCCGCGTCGCTCGAAGGCTTTCCTCCCAGATTTCCAACTACATCCAACCCAGCACCGAGACGCTTCAGCGGCTCGAAGGCTGGTACGACTATGGTGAACTCGGGCGGATGAAACTCACTCGGGTCGGAAGTCGACTTGAGGGCCGACTCCCTGGGCAAGACCCGATGAGGTTGCGTGCTTTGAATGACGCCGAGTTTGAATGCCTGGAGGTCGATCTACGAATCGTGGTCCGCGAAGACGACTCGGGAGCAGTCGCCGGCTTGGAACACCACCAGCACGGACAAATGATCGTTGTCCGTCGACAACCTTGACCGCCACTCACATGACCATCACGTAGCCAACGGAAGCGTTTGTCCTTCACTCGTCACGGTCGGTGTTGTAGATCAGCTCCGGCATCGGGTTGGCTTTTGCATCCTGTTTGACTTCCTTCATGAGGACCTTGATCGCCTTAGCGAGTTGGCGGTCTTTGCCCGACGGGATCTCTCCTGGCTTCGGCCAGACGACGTGGTGTGGCAACGCACCATTGAGTTCCATGTCTTCGCCATCGACGGCAGTGAACCAGGCACGGAAGGGCATTCTCATCCGACCGACATCCATGATCTGGACAGACCCGGTCGAGATGACTCCGCCAGCGGTCTGCACGCCGACCACTTGGCCGCGCTTCAGATTCTTAATCGCGTGTGAGAAAATCTCCGCGTTGCTAAAGCTGTTTTGGTTGCACAGAACGATGATCGGTTTCTGCCAGGTCGCGAAAACCATCCGGTCTTGCGGATAGCCCGGGCCTCCACCGCGAGGCACCGTGATCGCGTGTTTCGGCTGTGTCAGCGCCGTCAGCAAGATATCGGTTGTAAAGCCACCGCCATTGTCGCGGACGTCGATGACCAGCCCGTCTCGACCGTAGCCGACCCGATAGAGCTGTTTCTCAAATTCATAGAAACTTGCTTGGTCCATCGACCGAATGTGCAGGTATCCGAGCCGCCCCTTGCTTCGTTTTTCGACCATGTCACGATTGTGCGCGAGCCAGTGGTCATACAACCGACTTCGCGCCGTCGAGTAAGTCGTGGGTCGAAGGATGATCTCCATCGGCTCTCCTTGATCGCGGACAACCGTCAAAACGATGTCGCGGTCCGAGCGACCGTTGAGCACCAACGTTAAGTCCATTTCACTGTCAACGGCCGTCCCATCGATCATCGTGATCACGTCACCGGAATACAGGCGACTATCGACGCGTGCCGCGGGAGTACGCGGTAAGACGTCCTTTACTTTGAGCCCCTGACCACGGAAGGAAAAATCGAAGCGTGCGCCAAGGTGCGCCGTGACGTCGGTGAACTCCGGACGAGGCGGCGAGGGCTCGTCGCGCGAAACATAAAACCCATTGTGCGATCCGTTGAGCTCACCCAACATCAACTGCATGATTTCGCCGAAGGCCGCAGAGGTCGGAGCATTCTCCGCGGCCACCTGATACTTTCGCCGAACGGCGTTCCAGTTGCGTCCTCCGAGGTCAGGGTCGTACCAACGATCCCGCATTACTCGCCATGCTTGGTCAAACGCCTCCGCAAACTTCTCACTGCGGCTGAAGGTTTGTCGTGCGGAGAAGGCGTAGGTTTCGAGCTTGCCCGAGTCAGTCATCTTCGCGGGATTGCCGGAAACGAGTCCCAAGATGCCGCCTCCAGCCTTGGTCCACTGGGCACTTCGGACCATCGAATCGCTCACCTTCTTGGGACGCAATTCATCAGGAAACGTCACTGAGTACGTGCCCGCGTCCCCGTCGACCGAGGCACGAAACAGAAGCTTCTTGCCGTCCGGCGAAAAAATCAGTTCGTATTCCGTTGAATCCGAAATCGAGATCCTTCGAAGCCGATCATCAAGCCCGTCAAAGTCAATCTCGATGGGCTCAACCGTGCTTGGCTCCTGCTCGTCTTTTGTTTCTTTAGCGTCTTCCTCCGCCTTCTTATCTTCGGCGTCTTCTGAGGGTTCCTTTTCGTCCTTCGACGGCTCCGTCTGCTTCTTCGGCGAAGGGTTCGCCTTGGACTTCCGCTTCTTCTTCATCGTCTCGATAGCTTCTTCCAACAGCCGTTGCCGCGACGTTTCTTCGGCCTGCGATGCCTGCAGGTACACGTAATAAATATCGGATTCCTCGTCGAAGCGTCTTCCGGTGAAGGCGAGAATTTTGCCGTCCGGTGAAAAGCGAGGATTGCCGTCGTCGTCGGGATGCTTCGAGACGTTGTAGGGTTCCCCGCTGCCGTCAGCCTTCTTGATCCAGACATCATCATTGAAGTCATCGTCTTCGAAGGTATAGGCCACCCACGTTCCACAGGGTGACAGGTCGTAGTCCGGCGACGAGAAGCCTCCGACGATCAACTCCGCATCACCTCCTTCGACGGGGACACGCATGAGATCGCCTGGCTGACGGACGAAGTAGATGAACTGCTCGTCCGGGGACACGCGAAGGTCAGACTCCATCCCTGGCGTTTCGGTCACTCGGGTCCACACCGGGTCTTCCGTTTGCCACCAGTATGGCGTCCCATCTGGACGAGCAACCTTCCAGACGTCCGTTTGTCCGTCTTGAACACTGACGACGAAAGCATGGTCTTCCGTCAACACCGGAGACGACTCGAAGCCGGGTGTTTCCGAAAGGCGAATGGGTTCCTTCAACTTGGTGTCCATCGCCCATAGGTCACCGCCGCTGATGAACAACATCTCCAATCCGTCGTCGCTGAAAACGATGTCCGAAGCGGTCGACAAACGACGACGCCTTTCATCATCGAGACCGATCGGATCGCCGACGTACTGCAATTCAATCTTCTTGGGTCGGACCTTTTTCGCCGGCCGCTGTGCACCGAGCTCGATGTGATAGAAATCGAACAGATGCCGGAAAACGATCCGTGATCCGTCGGTGTTCACCGTCGGCCAAACGATCGAGTCGTCTTTGAAATCGGCGACCTCTGTGTATTCTCCTGTCTCGAGATCAAATCGGCACAATGAAGCTCCCAAATAGTCGCCTTTGGTGAAGAAGAACGCATCGCGATCACCGTCCCATTGCGGGGCCCTGCAATCGACGCCGATGTGCAGCAACTCCTTGAATTCTTCGCTCTCGAAGTCGTACAGCCAGATCTGGGCCGAGCGTTCGCCGGTGTAACCTTTCCGCCACCATCGTTCGCCTTCTCTGACGAACAGCACTCGTTTGCCATCGGGTGCGATACTCGGCTCGTCTGCGGTGGCGTCCACGAGAACCTCTTCGCCGACTCTCTCACGTACGTTCACCCGGATCATTCGGCGGGCGTAACGCCAAGCATGATCGCGGCTTCCCGTCGTTAGCACGTGGTCGCCATCGGGGAACCATCCGTGAAGTGAATATCCTTCGCTGTGGAAGGTTGATTGTTTTGGGGTCCCAATCTCGATTGCATCTTTGAGATTGATTGAAACGAGGTACACCTGACGCGAACCACTTCGCGAGCTAACAAACGCGAGTTCCTCACCGCTTGGAGAGAACTTTGGCGACGAGTCGTCGGCCGGATTCGAGGTGACGCGAACCAGGTTGGTTCCCGCAATTGTTGCGACCCAAATGTCGCCGCCCCAACTAAACGCGAGATACTCGCCATCGGGAGAGAGGTTGGGTGAGGAGGCGAGTTGGATCGGGAACGAAGCGGTCTCGGATTCCGAAAGCGACTCGGCGGAGGCATGCGAATACCAAGAGACAGTCAGCGCCCCGAAAATGACGAGGTAGCGAGCTAGCTTCCAAACCGTGGGGAGGCAGAAACTCGTTCGAGAATCCTGAGCCTTCTCGGCAAAAACTTCAAACTGCAAGAATGACGCCACGACGAACCTATCATCAAAGTGTGTTAGACGCATACAACCGAATCGAGCAGTCTGCTCGGGAGCCACGCACAATGCAAACGCCGTGACAGGGATTCGCGACACTGGCGTCCAGTCCTGCAGTGCGCGAGCACAGCGTGATCCTGAACGCGATCAAGAGTCACCGAATACGGGAGGACATCATGGCATTGCTTTGGATTCCACCCACTCGACCCCTTGGGGGTACTTTTCCGGTCCCAGGCGAGTTGAATGCAACAACTGGACCTTCCAACGGCCATCGTCGTTGACCACGACGGCACTCTCGAGCCAAACAATCGTCTTTCGGCCGCCCTCACGCGAAATCTCAGCCTTGTTCCAGTAGCTTACCCACGCCACCTCGCCCTTCTGATAAGCGCGAATCTGCTTGAAAAAATTCTTCCGTTCGGCTGGCTTTCCCCGTGGCTGCACCGCATCGATGAGCATTTTCATCGTCCAGTCTTCGCCATCCTCGAGCAGTTGAAAGTCATCGGTCGCCGTCCCCTGCATGGCGGTCCCGTCGAATCGGGACATGGCGGCGAACAAGTTCTTCACCGGCTCAAAAGCGGGATGATCGGCGGCGTCAGCAACACCTCCATGGAAAAAAGCTGTCGAAAGCCAGATTCCCGCACACGCGAGTCCAACTAACAAACGTTTCTTCTTCATTCTTCTGTTCACTGGGAAATTGAACCGGGGATCGACCGATGTGCTGGTCGTTGAAAGGAGTCGCGATTCGCGCAGGACGCCCCAGCCTGACACGGGCGCTAGCACGCGACACATTGTCGTCGAAGGACCAGAATGAAACACTCAAAAAGTCCGCCGCGTTCTCGGACCTCGTGTTCACGAGATTCATCGTCTCGGAGCTCTCAACTTCAATGTCGTACAGCTCCACCGCGCGTTGCGGGTCATGCCAAGAGGTGGCCCGGCGCCATGATGATAGTGCGCTAGTGCCGGTCTTCGCGGCGCCACTTCGCCTTGACACTCAATCCTGCAACGACCCGCCGTTTCCGTTCACTCATCGAATCCGGAAACATTTTTGAAACCGTTGGTCACATTTGCCCGTCGACCGCGACTACGGCTTCGATGATCGCGGCAACGTCCAGATTCGCGGTCTTTTTCGCGATTTCCCATGAGTTGAAAGGGTTTCAGGCCATGTTCCGTTTCGCAAAATATGCCGTCATCACGCTGTTGGTGGTCGGCATCGGTGGCTTCCTAGCGTTTGGTCGGAGTTTTACGAGTTACGTCCGCACATCGGCCAGTTCCGTGCGAGATTCGGTGCGAGATTCAGTGCCGATCGAGTTTGAGTTGCGACGCGCGAGGGACCTGATCAAGGCAATCTTGCCTGAACTGCAGGCCCAAGTCCGTGCGATCGCCGAAGAGGAAGTCGCGATTGCGGCGCTCGAGGCGGAGATCGACAAGTCCGATACCCGACTCCAGGGGGAACTCGCGACGCTGTCCTCTCTCCGGGACAAGATGCGGGTCCAGCAGGTGAGCTACCGATCGGGAGGCCGAGAATGGAGCCGAGCACAGATGACTGAGCAACTGGCGAGCCGACTAGATCGGTTCAAGCAGGGAAAAATCACGCTCGAGAGCAAGCAAGCCTTACTGGATCGCCGAAATGAGTCTCTTAGCGCGGCGCTCGCTTCGCTGGAGTCGATGCGCCACCGCAAAGTGGAACTGGAGCAGAAAGTCGAAGCACTCGCGGCTCAGGCTCGAATGGTTCAAGCCGCCAAAATTGAATCGGGCTTGCAGGTCGATTCGAGCGGTCTTTCAGAAGCCGACCGGCTGCTGGCAGACATTGAAACCCGGTTGAACGTCGCGCATCGAGTGCTTGAACACGAGCAAAACATCTTCGAGGTCCCTCTTCCGTTGGACGAACCAAGTGAAGCACAGGTTTTGTTCGAGTACGACGAATACTTTGGCACTGAGCCGGAAGCGAATACGATGGTTTCCAGTGACGTGAACGAATCGGACGATAGCTTCTAGGGTCCGTTTGGCATCAGGCTTCCGTCGCCGGACCCCGCAATGGAAGCGGCGGCCGGCGTGCAACAGCATTGTCGGGCACTTCGATTGGGCTGCGGCGAGGCCTCAACGTAGTTCACCACACCGACGGTAAACCGCTTACCGCCGGGAATCTGTAAACTTCCTTGAATTGGTTTTCGATCCCGTGTTTCAGCTCGATCTCAAGCGTATCGAAACAGCGATCAGGAGTGGCCGACTCGACGAAGCCTTCGACCGGTTGATTCAATCCCCGGGACGTTCGCATCGCGATGGACAGCAGTTGACCGACCGACTGGCCGCCGCCCTGAGCCAGCGTGCGGGTGATCATCTTGCGGCTGGCCGATTGGAGGACGCCGAATCGGATACCGAAAAGGCAATCGAGTTGGCGGGCCGCATGCCCGACTTGGCCGATTTGCGAGACGAAGTCGTCAAGGCTCGCGAGCTACAATCGCGCCGGCGGCATCGCGAGCAAGCGGTTGAGCGTTCGGTAAAGGACCGGATCCTGTCAAATCAATTCACGCTCGCCGGAAAACTTTTGCCCGCCGCGAACGAACCGGACGCTCTT
The DNA here is from genome assembly GCA_038520195.1 of Planctomycetota bacterium. Taxonomy (GTDB): domain Bacteria; phylum Planctomycetota; class Planctomycetia; order Pirellulales; family Pirellulaceae; genus Stieleria. The sequence continues at coordinate 5,729 of JBCBLJ010000049.1, read as the reverse complement.
GCGGAGACCCTGGACCACCAGCGTCTCGTGCTGGATGACGCCGCGCAAAAAATGGCGCAGGCAGTGGGGCGAGAGGACTACAACGAAGTGATTCGGATCGCACGATCGCTTCAGCGGCAGTGGCTCGATCATCCCGTGATTCGATCGCACCTTGGAACGGCGATGCGGCCGTTGCTGGCTCGGGCGACCGCGGACCTCGCGTCGGGCAGGCTTGATCTTGTCGGTTCTTTCCTTCAAGTGATGTCAGGGATTTCGGATGGCCTGCCCGAATTTGCCGAACTCGCATCCACGCACGAACGATGTCTCCTCGCAAAACGGGCGTTCGAACAGCATCGCTGGGAGGATATGGACCGCGAGTTGGGGCTTCTCGGGCAAATGCACCCGGAGCTTGATTGGCTTTGCCAAACGAGACAGGCCGTCGCGGAAACCCTTCGGGTGCAGCGTGAGATTCAATCCGGACCGCTGGGGCTCTTGAGCAAGACACCCAACCAGCCAGCGGCATCACCCCGCGCTGTCGGTCGAAAAGCATTTGTTGGCGCGGCGGTACCGACAGGAGAGCCGTCGTTGATTCTCCAGGTCGATGGGGTCGGCGGGATCTTGTTGCTCACAAAGCAGTCGCTGACGATCGGCTCCGTCTCGAGGTCGGGTGCATACGACTTGCCACTGCGGACGGATGGCCCGAGTGATCCGATTGAAATTCGGCGCAGCGGCGAAGACTACTTCGCGCAGTCCGAGTCCGAGTTCCAGGTGAATGATCAACCAACCCGCCGCCGGTTGTTAACGTCGAACGAGACGATTCAATTTGGGCACCGTGGCCGGCTCAAGTTTCGTCGCCCGGTTCCGGCGAGCGGCTCAGCCGTTCTACAACTCTCCGGTGCGGCGTTACCGCGTCGCGACATCCGTTACGTCGCGCTCATGTCGGATTCGCTCGTCCTAGCATCGTCGGGAGGCCACTTTTCGATCCCGCATCTGGATGCCCCCTTGATCCTCTTTCGCGATCAAGATGGATTTGCGATCAAGCAGACCGCGGATCCGGGGCAGGGAAATGCGAGACTCTTGCAAGATCAGTCGCTGCTTGTCGCCGGCACGCGCTTTTCACTCCGCCCCTTCACCTTGTGCTAGGATCAATCAATGCCAAGCTATCACTATGAACAAGGTGATCGCCCGCTGGATGGCTACACGATCCAGTACGCGATCGGACGCGGCGGATTCGGTGAAGTCTATTTCGCGGTCAGCGACGCCGGACGGGAAGTCGCACTCAAGGCGGTTCAGAACTTCGAGGACGTCGAACTGCGTGGCATCGGCCACTGCATGAACCTCAAGTCGCCACATCTGGTGATGATCTTCGATGTCAAGCGAAGCGACGACGGAACACCATGGGTCATCATGGAGTACGTTTCGGGACCGTCGCTGCGAGAGTTGCTGGACGAAACACCCGCAGGGCCGGGCGGGCAGAAGACGGGAGGCCTCGGCTCGGAAAAGGCGTTGTACTTCATTCGCGAACTGACGCGCGGCGTGGGCTACCTGCACGAAGCGGGTGTGGTGCATCGTGATCTCAAGCCGCACAATGTCTTTTTCGAAGACGGCATGGTGAAGGTAGGCGACTATAGCCTGAGCAAAGCCATCACCCACTCACACCGCAGCGGCCACACGATGACCGTTGGTAGCGTTCACTACATGGCGCCCGAAATCAGCATGGGACGCTATGACAAGACCGTCGACATCTATGCGCTCGGCGTGATGTTGTACGAAATGCTCAAAGGCGAGCCTCCCTTTGTCGGCGAGAGCGTCGGCGAAGTGTTGATGAAACACCTCAACGGCGAACTCGATCTGAGTGGCATTCCCGATCCGTTTGCTGCGGTCATCAAGAAGGCCATGAATCGTGATCCGGAGCAACGGTACCAGACGGCCAAAGAGATGTACGAGGCACTGACGCCCGATGCCGCGGGCGCCATCGACGAATCGATTCCGGCGAGCCTTTCACTGGTCGGGGCGCGCCCCAAGTCGGTTCAGCCGGTAGCGTCGCCTGAGTCCGCCGCGCTGACCGAAACAAAAACACTCAACGCGCCGACCGCACTGCGAGACACAACGCCATCACGCGAGGCGTTCGATGGGACTGCGATCTATGACGCGAACTACATCACCCGAATCTTTCTCTCCTTGGCAACCGCCGGAATCCTGATCACCACCGCGACGATCCTCGAGAGCGGACGTTTGATCAGCGCCGAACGACTGTTGTCGCTGGTGACATCGACTTGGGGCGGGATGATCTTCTGTGTCACCCCGCTGGTCGCCATCTTCTCGAAGAAGCGCGGGTTCGCCGTGGGAATCGTTTGCCGAGCCGCCATGCTGGTTCTGCTCGCGATTAGCTATGGCATCTGGGATGAATACTGTCGGGACAACTCGGTTTCGGACCGTCACATCAGTGCGATGTTCACTGGACTCGCGGCGTCAATCGTGTTGTTTGATTGGCGACTGTTGGTCCGAGACGATCGCGAAAACAGAATCTCGATCGGATACACATTGCTGATCGGTCTGATCGCGGGCGTCGTCTACATCCAAGTGAGCCAGAACATCGAGTTGGTCATCTTCACGGTGGCAACGGCGATTTCTGCGGGCTTGGTGGCTCAACTTGTTTCGCGCGATCTTGATGCGTCGGAGCAAACGGCGACGAATGGTCACGTGGAAACGACCGCGCCAAACAACACGCAACAACCCGCGAGTCTCTCACACGTTGAGGAGCCTGTCTGATGGCGTTATCGGTATTGGGACTATTCCTCTTCATCATCGTTGTGGTGATCGTCGTGTTGGCCGGAGTTAGTCTCTGGAAATCCAAAGGACTCGCGGCGGTGTTCATCATCGCTGGCGTCCTTCTTGTCCTTGGACTGGCGTTCATTTCCCTCTTGTCCGTTCGCATGGAACCGGCACCACCGATCATCATGAGCGCGGAAATGCCCAACGGCCAGGGCTCCGTCTTGATCCAGTCGGGTCCATCGGATGTCATCACGGAGATCGCTCCCCTCGACGCAGCCTTGCCACCCCAGCCTGCGGGGATTCCGACTTCGGAGTTTGCTGCAATAACAAGCCCCGGTAATCCATCGTGGATGGAGACGGACGAGGATGTTTTTGCGATCCAGCACTTCCCCAGCGTCGAGTCGTCGATCGCACCACTCGTTCAGGAAACGATGGTCAAGGTGAGCGTGGGTCAGGCCTCCTCATCGAATGCTCAAAGTGACGAGGCCAGCGAGAAGCGAGTTTATGTTTGGGTTAAGGGAGCCGACTCGAAGGCCTTCGAGAACGAGGTCGTCGAACTCGTCCGAAGTAGCCTCGAGGGCTGGGACGTTCAGGTCACCAATGACGTGCAGTTGAAGTCACTCACCCTGGATGTCGAACTTCAATTGAAAGGCGGCTACCTGCACATCGCTGCGTGGGACAAGGACGCAATTATCCAGAAAGGTTCCGTTCGTTGCACCGCGCACACGCCCGAAGGAAAGACCTACACGACGTTGAAGCAGTTTGATGCGAAACCCTGGGTTCACTCGTTCGATCAGTTCGTGACAAACTATCCGCGGCGACGCTTTATGGTGGGCTACTCGGCTGGCGTACACTCCTCCGAAGACGAGGCTCGGCGCGCGGCGATGGACGACGTACGTGTTAAGTCAGAACCGGAATATGGGCCGTTGAGCGAAATGCTCGCCACGGAACCCAACGTGGTGGATCGGTTCGCGCAGAAACTCGAAAGACCCTACGGTGTGGTTTGGCGTGAGGCGGTCCTCGTTGAAGTCACCTCGAATGCACTACGCAATGCACAAGCCCGGATGCCGGGTCGCGGCGATTCGACACACGGTCGGCTGTGGCTCGTATTTTCGCTCGCGATTGTCGCATCGATCGCGGTCTTGCTTTGCTCGCTGCTGAACTGGATCACCGAGGGATACTATCGGGGCCGTTGGTTGGCATTGGGCCTGAGCGGCGTTCTCATTTCCACCTTTCTGCTGGTCATCTCAACAACCGGCTTTTAATGCCGCGAATGAGACCGAAGAGCTGAATATTGATGAACGAGGCTGACGCACACCTTCTCGCCTTGATCCGGGCAGGCGATCAGGAAGGCTGGCGACAGTTCGTCTCACGATTCCAAGGAAGGCTCATCGCTTTTGCCGAACGTCAGGCCGGCAAGTCAGCGAGTGCGGAAGATCTTGTCCAAGAGACCTTCGTCGGGTTTCTCAGTTCACTCGTCGACTATCAATCCAAGTGCGAACTCGAGTCGTTTCTCTTTCAGATCCTCCGGCGTCGAATCATCGATCATTACCGAAAACAGGGGCAAACGCGTGAGATCCCCGTTTGTCAGTTTTCAGCCCCGTCGCAGTCCGATCCCATCATGGACACGCCCGACACCTCGCAAGACGTCACCGAACGACTTCATGGCGCCGAACAGCAAGCGGCCGTCGCCGACGCGCTCATCACCGCGCTGCGATCGCTTGCCGAGCGACTGCAGTCGGGCGCTCGATTCCGCGACTTAAAGATCGCAGAAGGATTATTCTACGCCGGGCTCAAGAACAAGGAACTCGCCCAAGCGATTGGTATCAGCGAAAACGAAATCGCGGTCGCCAAAAGACGACTCCTCCGGCGACTCGCCCAAGACGCGCAAGAGTCCATGCCCGATGCCGACGAGGTCGACCTTGTGAGCGAGGTGCTGACCGAAGCCTGGGAAACTCAACGCCCCAGTTGCCCCAAGCGAAGCACGCTCGGCAAGTTTTCGCTGGGGATCTTGCCGAGCGACTGGGAAGACTATGTCGCCTTCCACGTCCGCGTCCTCGGCTGCACTTTTTGCAACGCCAACCTCAGCGAACTTGAGCTTCAAACGTCGACTCAGGGGAACGATCGTCAGGATCGGCTCTTTCAATCGACGATCGGGTTCTTTCGCGCAAGCTGACCTCTGGCGGATCGGCCTGGAGAGGATACCGGTCGCTCGCAGGCGTCCTTCGAACAATCCACCGGGGATAGGGTCGGTACTACTCGATCGCTACCAGCTGCTCCCTTGCCGCTTTGGCAGTCGTCGCGGCGGCTCTCGCGTACGGATGTTGCTCGCCAACAACACTGATGAGCGTTTGCCGAGCTGATTCGGAAAGGGCGAAGGCTTGTTCAGCGTCTCCCACTTGATGGAACAGGCTGGCGAGTCGGACTCGATGTATCTCCACTCGCCAATCGCCTTTGCCGTGTCGCGACTCGGCGAAACGAACCGCTGCTTTGGCGGATTGAATCGCGCGATCGAAGTCGCCTCGCTCACGATAAAGGGTCGCGAGTGATTTTGACGCGAGAACGCCGATCGGATTCTGCTGCCGGTAGGCCTCGGTACCGATTTCGAGTGCCTGATCGAGGTATTGTTCGCCGGCGTCTTCTTGGCCGAGGGCGATCAGCGACCTTCCCAACATCACCGTGGTCATTAACGTGTCCGCATGCTCGCGTCCGAGAAGACGGCGACGGGCATCCAAGACGGGGCGGAAGACCTCCACGGCTTCGTCGTTTTTCCCAACGGCGGCCAGGATCGCTCCCAAGTTCTGGCCAGCCATCAGCGAGTTCACGGTCGTTAGCCCGAAGTGACGACGATACGTTCCATAGCCGAGCCGCGCAAAGTGTTCGGCCGTTTCGTCTTTCCGACGTTGAATCAAGACGGTGGCGTACATCACTTGCGCTTGCGCAAGGGTGATTTCGAATCTGAGATCGCTCTCTGG
>JBCBLJ010000552.1:0-5761 GCA_038520195.1 Planctomycetota bacterium | reverse complement strand
CGGAGACCGACCTGCAGCATTTGGCAGCGATGATCGAGACAGGCGATCTATTCATCAGCAACGACACCGGGCCGCTCCACATGGCCGTGGCCGTCGGCGCAAGAACCATCGGGCTTTACGGCGCGACGCGACCGGGCGACTGTGGCCCGTATGGTCAAACTGCGATCCAAAAAGCGTATGAAAGTGGCAGCGCTCGTCAGCGACGGAGCGCCCCCAACACCGCGATGAGAGCGATCGAAGTTCAGGACGTCTGCGAAGCTATCGATCAAATTGAGAAGCCGATTCAGCTGCTCGCCGCCTGATGTCCAAGCAACCTCTTTCGGACGCCGAGACGACGGTCCTCACGCTTCGCGACATCGTCGAGACGTTTGTCGCCGAACGGGATTGGCATCGCTTTCACAATCCCAAGAATCTGTCGATGTCGTTGGCAATCGAAGCCGGTGAATTGATGGAGCATTTCCAATGGCTGACACTCGAGCAAGCCGACGCCATCGGTCGGGATCCTGACAAGAAACACGCCGTCAGCGAAGAACTGGCCGATTGTCTGGCGTATGTTCTCTCGATCGCCAACGCGATGGATATCGATCTCAGCCAGACACTTGCCGCGAAAATGAAACGCAACGCGAAAAAGTATCCCGTCGACGGTGACTGGCAGCCGTAAGGCAATTCACGACCAGTGAGTTGTGGCCACGAATGGCTGCGATGATTTGACTAGAACGGTGTTTTTGCAGAGTCAACCGATCGTGAGTGTCGACATACGATCACTCCGACTCGACAACGATTTGCGATCCAGCGCGAGGACCGCCACACTGGGGATCGTCGGTCGTTTTGGCTCGTGTTGAGCGCGCCCGACATCGGTTGTGAACTGCTTCATTGAAGGAACCGGCTGGATGATTCGTGCAAAAACATCATGGCAATCCATCGTCTGTTGTGGACTTGCGATCATTGCATCGCTCTGGGCAACCCGAGCACTGTCGCAAACACCACCGAAAGTCATCCGTCCTGCTTCTCCGAGCAATGCCGCGAATGCGTCCTTCGTTCCGCTCAACGCGACGTTGCTAAAGGTGCGGCTGGTCGAGGATGAGATGAAGTACATGGCGAAAGTTTTTGTCCCGACTCCGGGCGAGACACCGGAACCCGTGACCGAGCAGGTCGAGCAGACTTACACGGTCTCGGTACCGTACACCGTTTCGGTGAACGGCAAGCCGGTCACAAAGATGCGTAGCGAAACACGCACGCGGTTGGTGAGCGTGAGCCGAATGAAAGGAGGGAAATACGAATCCAAAGAAACGCCGATTCCCGCCGACGCGGTTTTTCTGACGCTCGATGGCAAAGAGGTTGATCGAAAGCAGATTCTTGCCCAAGCCAGCACCGCCGAGCTGCTTGTGCCGATGATCCAAAAGGGCAAGCCCGTTCCCGAAATCTGGAAGCAAGTCCTTCGCCGAGACTCGCTCATCCTGCAGACGGAAAAACCGATCCAATTCCAAGTCGGCCCGTAGCCGGACCAGCCGGTCATGGTCTCATCCTCGAGCCTCACCAAATCGGGTTCAAGCGAACTCCGCGTTTGCCAACCGTCACGGATTCGATGACCGATACTGAAACCGATTGTCGTCTGCGACGCGTTCGACGTAACCTTCAATGGTGTTGACTCGCGCGCAGCGTTGGACGTCGAGATCGTAACCGAGAGCGATCAAGTTGCGACCACCGAGTGAACGTGTCAGGGTCGAGGCGAGAGCGGACTCTAAATCGACCTCTTCGTTGGTTGCCGAAGTGACTTCACGCCAGGCGGCGATCGCGAGTCGAGCCGAATCATCGATGTCACAATCAGAATTCGGGTTGCAATGATCTGCGATCGCGCCGGCGAGCAAGACATCCTCCAAGGTGACTTCGCCGTTGGTACCCGCGCAGATCAATTGGAGTTGAGACTCGCCGTGAACTGCACGCACGATCGACTCCAGATTCAGGAACGAGGCGACCAAGAGCCGGTCTGCGGTTCGCGCGGCTTGAATCGCACGGGTGCCGTTGGTGGTCGTCAGGATCAACCGCTGACCGGCGACGCGACTCTCGGTGTACTCGCTGGGAGAGTTTCCGAATTCAAAACCGGCGATCTTTTCGCAGTTCCGTTCGCCACAAAGCAGCGCATTTGGCTCAAAGGAATTGGCCGCGGCGCGGGCTTCTTCGACTTCGGCGAACGTCATCAGCGATCGGGCACCGTTGGCTCCCGCGGTCGTCATGACCGTGGTGGCACGGAGCACGTCGATGACGACGGCGGTACGGCCCGAAAAATCGGATGTCTTGGGAAGGGTGGTTGCGTTGAGCGAAACGCCGAGTTGCTTGTCCATCAAACCATCCGCATGGATTTCCACTGACCGCTCAGGAACCGCGCGGTCATCGCGATACAAAGCATCCAAATCCACGTCGTGATCACCCACCACCACCAGTTCAGCGCGGCTTTGCCAGGATCAAACAGGAAGCCGATTCCGAGTGCGAGCGCGCTGGCGGCCGCACCGGTGATGAGTACAAACCAGGTGTCACCGGCACCCTTGAGGGCCGCGGCGAGAATCAATTGGGCCGCGTCGAGCAAGACATAGAGCGCGACAAAGCTCAGCAAGCCGGTAGCGATCTCGATCGCGAGGAGTGAATCTTCGTCGGGGCTGCCGATTCGGTAGAGCGACATCAACCAATCGCCGGCGAACACGTAGAGTGCCGCCCAGGTCCCGGCGTAGCAAAGAGCGAACAGCAGTGCCGCGAGCGTTGATCGCACTGCCTCTTTAGGCCCGCTTTGCAACAGGTGTCGGCCGACAAGAACCGATGCCCCGATCGCGATTCCCATCAACGGGACAAATGCGATCATGTTGAAGTTGATCGCCATGGTCGTCGCTCGGAGCGGGATGTCACCGAGTTGACCGATCTTCAGAACGATGATGGTGAACGCGCCGGCTTCGGTCAGGTACATCAGCCCACTGGGAAAGCTGAAGTAGAGGAAGTTCCACATCATCGGCCCGTCGTAGCGGAGGCCCCCGCGAATTCGGTACGTCGATTCGAACTTAGGCTTTAGTAGCAACCAGCCGTAGCAGATGACTTTAAACCAAAACGAGATCACGCTGCCGATCGCCGCGCCGGCGATGCCCCATTCCGGAAAACCCCAGAGGCCGAAGATCAAGACGACATCGAGGACGACGTTCAACAGGCCGCTTGCCACCGACACCCACATCACCACCGAGGTGCGTTCGGTGCCGCTGAAAAACCCGCTGAGGGCGGATTCGATCACGAGGGCCAGTGCGCCGAGCATCAACCATCTCAGGTAGGTCGTTTCGGCGCCGATCAATTCGGGCGGTTGTCCCGTCCATCGAAACAGTGACTCGGCAAGCATTGCGGTGATGATGAACCAGGGACAAGTCATCAGCGCCAGCCACATCGATTGCCACAGCAACCGCCCGACTTTGTGTCGTTCATTGTTACCGATCAATTGGCCGATGGTCGCACTCGTCATCGCGGCGGCACCGATCGGAACGCAGACCAGCACCCAAAACAGGTTGCCGCCCGCCATCGATGCACTCATCGAGACGCCGTCGTACTGCATCAGAAGCGTTCGGTCGGCGAACAACACGACCGAAAGCATGCCGGCGCTGATCATCAGAGGTACTGAAACACGGATGACTTCAGCGGCCGCGGCGACTAATCCTGCCGGCGTGGGCTCTGTTCCGTCGGGATCAACGGCGCTCACATCAAAAATCGGGTCGAAAGCGTGCGACGACCGCCGCGACAAGGACACCCGCCCCTAGGCCGGCGAAGTGGGCGCCGTTGGCGATACCGTCCATCGCGAACAGACAAAAGAAGAGCCATCCGATCATGATCACGATGTTCGCACGAGGCATGTTGATGGGGAACATCGGCGACAACAGGGGGCGGACCCATAAATAACCAAACAACGCGTAGACCGACCCGGACGCACCGATCGCGGTCGATCCGGCGAGGCCCGCCAAGATCGACGGGAGCTGGCTCTCCGGTGGAAGCATCACCTGAACGACGTTGCCGAACACTCCACCGAAGACAAAGAGGAACGCTAGAAACCCGGAGCCCTGCAAACGTTCGATGGCCGACCCGAGGACCCACATGGCGAGCATGTTAAATGCGAGGTGCATGGGGCTTCCGTGCAAGAAAACCGGTGTGATCAACCGCCAGATTTGACCTTTTTGGATCGAGACCCAGGGGTTGTCGGTTTCAAAGAGCTCCATTCGATTGGCGAAGGACAAGTTGTCCATTGCCATCTCGCGAAGCGAAAATTGGCCCGTTGGCGGTGACTGCGAACCTCGCTCCAGAAGTGTGACAACGCCCAAGATGATTGAAATGATCAGGACGGTCTTAACGACGGGAATGGATTGTTGCCGAACCGGAAGCCCGGCCAAGGGCGACGGGGCCGACCGATGACGGACGGTTTTTCGTAGTTTTTGCTTGCGCCGTTCCTCGGCGAGTTTCTCCTTGCGGATCTTCTCGGCGTCCTCTTTGACGTCATATCGCGGGTCATGAGGGGTCTGTCGAAACGCTTCGAGTTCCTTTCGGGCTGTCTCGACATGGCTTTCATCGCGGACCCAGAGGTGGATCGTTGGCTCGTTCGATGTGTCGACGGGCTCCTGATCGACGATGCAATCGATTTTGAGTGTGACGAGAAAATCAGCGAACCGTCCGGCCAGGGCTGGATCGGGAAGCGTGCCGATGCGGCGCATGCAATTTGTAGGGCTTTTGGGAGGATTTGGCGGAGCACCCCCAGGATGGACGGGAGGCTTTGTCACTTGCCGATGGTGGTGCGTGTTGAATACTATGGCGGTTGGGAGAGTGCGTCGCCATGCGGTCTTTCCCTCTGTCGGCAAGTCGCCGCGAATTTTGACTCGATTTCGTCTCCATGAGGTGACGCTTCAATGGCAATCAAACTGAGTGAACGGGCAGCCCAAGAGGTGCAGCGTTTCCGTACGGAGCATAATTTCGGCACCGAGATGGTGCTTCGAATCGGCGTCGCCGGAGGCGGCTGTAGCGGTTTCAATTACACGCTCAACTTCGACGATAGTTTCGACGCGAAGGCGGACACGAAGTACGAGTGTCACGGCGTCGAAGTGGTTGTCGACAAGAAGAGTGCTTTGTACCTCGATGGCACCACGGTCGACTGGTACGAGAGTCTTGAAAAACAGGGCTTCACGTTCGAAAACCCAAATGCCGTGAAGACTTGCGGCTGCGGAAGTTCTTTCCAGGCGTAGGTGACCCGACCCGATGCGGTGGGTCGCAAGCCTCATGATCTGGCTGATTCGACAATATCAGGTTCGAATCAGCCCTCTCCTCGCCCCGCGGTGCCGGTTCACGCCGTCGTGCAGCCAGTATGCGCTGGAGACGATCCGCAACCGCGGAGCGATCCGCGGTGGTCTTTTGATGATGATCCGGATCGGCAAATGCCATCCGTTTCATCCCGGCGGTCACGACCCGCCCCCGCCTCCACGCGATCAAGGCGTCGAGGATTCCGCTGCGCCGTAGTCGCTGGTAGGTCGAGTTGTGAGTAGCCGGGGACGCGGTACTCACCGATTCAAACGGTGCTCTCGCGTGAAGCCACGCATTCCGCAGTACACGCCGTGGATCGGAATCCGGGACGTCGGGCCAGAGCCCGCGGACGGGATTTTGCACCACGAAGCGCACGAAGACCACGAAGGAAGAAGAGCACATCGCCGGGGACAGTGCACATCGCCGGGGACAGTGCACATCGCCGGGGACAGTG
>JBCBLJ010001197.1:0-1612 GCA_038520195.1 Planctomycetota bacterium | reverse complement strand
TCCAGTCACTGCACCACGACTGCCTCGGTCAAACGCCCCGCTCGACGGTGATTCAGAGCGGTGGCGTCACAAATCCGGTCGTTTCCTACAGCGTTCCGACCGTCACCACGACGCCGACCGCTTCGTCGGTACCGGCTGCCTCGAGCTATGTTTGCTCGAAGTGTGGTCGTGTTCATGCTTCTAACACGTCGACCACCTCGAAGGTGACGTCGTATCGCCCCCCCATCAGTTCGTCCGCGGTCGCCACGACGAGCTACAGCACACCGGTCTATTCGACGACAATTCCCTCAGCTTCGTCGACGCGGGTGTCTCCTGCCCCGACCTACTCAACGCCGACGTACTCTTCACCGGCCTATTCGACGTCCGCTGCCATCGCACCGGTCGCGACCCGTTCCGCCAGCGGCACGCAGAATGTTCTTTCGATGCTCAACGCACAGCGCTCTCGACAGGGGCTGCGGAGCCTGCGATATGACCCCGTACTCCAATCGGTCGCAGAGCGTCGCGTGCAGCTGATGGCGAGCACGGGCCGCAAAGGACACCCGCCGGGATCGTTTGCTCCTGGGCGATACGAGGGAGTGGGCTGGTCCAGTTCGTTCTCACCTCGCGGAGTGAGCGCGTGTTATACGAGCAATCCGAATATGACCGTGGCGGGTGCCGCGATGGCGCGCGGTCGCGACGGAGTCTACTTCGCGGTCGTGTACCGCTAGCCCAATCAGCGTTTTTCCTGGCCGCGATTTCGATCGCGGCCATCGGGGTCGAACCAGCCTTCGCCGAACCGACAGTCGAGGCCGAGCCGCCGATCCCCGTCGGCTCCAGCCTTCAGTCGCCTCAGGAAGCGCGCCGGACCGTGCAGTCGTTGATCGACTTCGCACTCGGACTTGCGCCTCGGTCTTATTCGAGCGACAAGCATTGGGACAAACGGAAAAAGGTCTGGGCAGGCGTCGAACTCCATCGCGAAGGCCTCCGACTGAAGACCAAGCGACGCTGGCGAGACGTGCGACATGGCCGCTGGACCCGATACGAAGTGACGTTCCCGGGCGACGAAAGCAAACCGCCGCCGGTCAACGCGACCGTTCGCGAGGTCCTCCCCAAGACCGATCCCGAGGGACAAGTGACCTGGGTCATCAAAAGTCACCTCACCACGCCGCTCGACTTCTCCGCACGGATCGAGCGCTGGAACCTCGGTGCCAAGTGGTACACCTTTACCGTAACGGGGCACATGCGGGTGAGTCTAACGCTTACATCGACACTCACTACGGGCCTCGACTACTCGGAACTGCCACCTGCGATGGTCATCGATCTGAAAGTCAGCGCGGCACAATTGACATTGGACGAATTCCATGTTGATCGCATTAGCAAAGTCGGCGGCGAGGTCGCCGAGCAATGGGGCAAGATCGCGGAGAAAGTCGCGAACGAAATTTTGATCGAAGACTACAACGAAAAGATCGTTTCCAAGCTAAATCGGTCGATCGAGAAGCATCGCAACGACTTGCGATTCTCACCGACCGATTGGTGGAGAAAGCTTGAAGGTGAAGACGAATAACGTTCCAACATCGAACTCAACACCCGCAACGGCGCCGAGCCTCGCCCGCACCGATACCGCATCGACGAT
>JBCBLJ010000340.1:0-8312 GCA_038520195.1 Planctomycetota bacterium | reverse complement strand
TGCCATGAGCAACGACATCGAAAAGACCATCATCATTGGCAGCGGCCCCGCAGGCTGGGCGGCAGCGATCTACGCCGCACGCGCCAATCTTCGCCCCGTCGTCTACGAGGGGACGCGCAAGCCTGAAATGATTCCGCTCGGCCAGCTCGCCTTCACCACCGAAGTCGAAAACTATCCCGGGTTCCCGTTCGGTAACATCCGCGCCTTTGTCGAATCCGCCGTCGACGAAAAACGCCACTACAACTTGCCGCCCATTCCCGGACCCAGCCACTCCAAGGGCAAGGGCAAGTCCCGATTCAGTCTCGATGACATCGCGCCGCACTACGCGGTACAGGGGATTGAGCTGATGGAACTGATGAAGCAGCAGGCGCTAAACTTTGGCACTCGGGTGATCGGGGAAGACATCACCGCCGTCGATTTTTCGGCGACCGCGGATTCGCCACACAAGCTTTCGACAAGCGGTGGCACAACGGCGGAAGCGAACACGGTTATCATCGCGACCGGCGCCCGCGCAAACTACCTCGGGTTGCCCAGTGAAGAGGAGTACAAGAACAAGGGGGTGAGCGCGTGCGCGGTGTGCGACGGGGCACTGCCGATCTACCGCAGCAAGCCGCTGGCGGTCGTCGGCGGCGGTGACTCGGCGGTTGAAGAAGCGACGTATCTGGCGAACCTCGACGGTGCCGACAAGATTTACCTGTTGGTGCGACGAGACCAGATGCGCGCTTCGAAAGTGATGCAAGATCGCGCGATCAATCACCCCAAAATTGAAATCCTCTGGAATTCAGTCGTCGACGAAGTGCAAGGCGATGGCGACATCGTTACGAATTTGCGCGTCAAGAGTACGACCGATGGCTCGGTGCGTGACCTCGCCGTCGGCGGAATGTTTGTCGCGATCGGTCACACACCGAACACAAGTTTCCTTGATGAAGCGGTTGAAATGAACGAGAGCGGCTACATCCAGTGGCAAAAACCGTTCCGGACCAACACGAGCGTTCAAGGCGTGTTTGCCGCCGGCGACGTAGCCGACGACTACTATCGCCAAGCGATCACGTCGGCAGGCACCGGCTGCATGGCTGCGTTGGACGCGGAACGGTATTTGGTCGAACTCGAAAGCTAACGCCGCGGGAATTAAATTACGCTGCTTGGAAAAACGGTAACCCGACGCGTGAGCGAGGGATTCCAGCCTTTCCCTCGCTCACGCGTCGGGTTACCAAGCAAGATCAATTCGTTCCCGCAGCACTAATGCGACGACCAGTCGGGAAGAATTCGGATCGCGAGACAGCGACCATGGTCAGCCCCGGCGCATGACTCCATTTGAAGCTCGGCGATCGGACTTGGGTTTGTTGACGCGATTCGCGACGAATGACGGCGCGACCAGACAAGTTCATTGCGATGGACTATATTCGCGGCACACAATAGCTCCCTCTCGTGACCGCCGTTCATGTCCGACACCCCAGAATCGTCCGCGTCGCTTGGCGACAGTAAAGTCCAATCCGACCGGAAGCTGCTCGAAGAAGCGCGAGCCAACGGCAAACTGCTCACGGCTTTTGTAAGGCTCTCGGGCCCGGGGTGGCTGCAAGCGGCGATCACGCTGGGTGGCGGTTCGCTCGGCGGAGCACTCTTTCTCGGTGTCCTCGGCGGGACGAGCCTGCTCTGGTTACAGCTTGTGGCGATCATCATGGGCGTCATCATGCTGTCGGCGATCAGCTATGTGACGCTCTCGACGGGACGTCGACCGTTCGAGGCCATCAACTCGGAGATCAACCCCGCACTTGGATGGGGCTGGCTGATCGCGACGGCGCTTGCGAACATCATCTGGTGCATGCCGCAGTTCAGTCTGTGCTATGACGCTCTGGACAAGAATCTCGCACCGCTTTTTCGGGAGGGCGGGCTCGGCAACGACGTGCAGACCAAGTACTGGGTTACACGTTGTCTGTTTATTGCAGCCGGTATCGTGGTGTTGCTGAACACGAAACAGGGTCGCGCGGCCAAGCTGTTCGACCTGGTTCTCAAAGCCATGGTCGGATTGATCGTGTTGTGCTTTTTCGGCGTCGTCATCTTGCTACTTTCGAAGGGCTCGCTGGACTTCCAAACCGTCTTCTCTGGATTCATTCCGAAGCTAAATCAACTGAATCAGCCGACGGGACAAATGGCCGAGGTGGTCGCGTCGCTGGGCGAGTACCAGCAGTATTGGACGGACAAATTGGTCGGTCAGCAGCGGCAGGTGATGATCGCGGCCGCGGCGACCGCCGTGGGGATCAACATGACCTTCTTGCTCCCCTATTCGATGTTGGCTCGTGGCTGGGACAAGCCGTTTCGAGGGCTCTCGCGATTTGACCTCTGCACCGGAATGGCGATTCCGTACGTGCTGGTAACAAGCTGCGTTGTGATCGCTGCCGCGGCGTCGCTGCACAACACGATCGACGACTCGCTGGCGAGCAACGAACTTTCGGTGATGCAAGAGAGCGAGTACTGGGGCGGCGTCGAAGGAATTCTGCTCGACCGCATCGACCACCAACTGGGCGACGCCGCGGAAACGACTTCCAAAGAGGAAAAGCTGGAGATGGTCGCCGCGTTGGACGTCAAGGAAAAGACGGTCGCGCTGTCGCTGGTCAAACGAAACGCGTTTCAGCTTTCCAAAACCCTCGAGCCGTTGCTCGGGGAAGAGATGTCGAATCTCGTTTTCGGGATCGGGGTCCTCGGCATGGGATTCTCAACGATCATCATCCTGATGCTGATCAACGGCTACGTGTTCCAGGAGATGACTGGCTCCCCGAACGGCAAGGTCGCATTCATCATCGGCTGTCTGGTCGCTGGGATCGCCGGCGAAGGCTGGATCTTCCTGTGGAGCGGCGACGCAAGGGTCTGGTTGGTGATCATCGCCAGCACTTTCGGGAGCATGCTACTACCGATCGCCTACGTGACATTCTTCCTGATGATGAACAGCAAACGGATTCTGGGGGATGAGAAACCCAAAGGTTTCTCGATGGTTGTCTGGAACATGCTGATGGCATTCGCCGTCGCGGGTTCGATCGCTGCCGCGTACTACGCGATCGAGGGCAAGGCGAAGGATGCCGATCCAGAGATCTTTTACTTCATCGTTGGGCTCGCCGTATCCTACGGCATTATTGTGGTCGCAGGCTTCTTCCTTAAGAGCAAGCCGAAGACGGCCGAATGAGAGCGGATTTACCAGTTGTCTTACGTTTGCTCTTTGGTGGGCACGTAGTGCGGGTCGTGGTGAAACGGTAGTGGTGCGTCCGCAGCGAGCGTCTCGAGAATGAGCGAGAAATCGACTTCCGCCCGAAAACCTAACTCTTGGTGTGACCGCGTGGCGTCGTAAACCCGCTCGATGGCATTCGGAAGCACCCAGCCCGACTTGGCGTAGAGTTCGCTAGCGTCAGGGAAATACTTCGCGATCACACTTTTGGCGTCTCGAACGAGTGCTTCGCAGTCTTCACGGGCGAATGGCGTGGGGGCCGAGAGGAGATAGGTTCTGCATCCGCGACCTTGGATCTTCTTGAGTGCGGCTCGGTGTGCGTCGGCCGCGTCAATGACGCTGAGTCTTCGATGTAGAAACTCGTTGGCCTTCAAGTTTGGCCCACTCGGGTGAGCCAGCGTATCGTCGTCTTCAGGAAAGAAACGCGCGGTCCGCAGGATTGCGATGTCCAATCCGTGTTGATCGGCAAAGAGCTGACAGAGTTGCTCCGCGGCATATTTGGTGACACCATAGATGTTTCGTGGCTGGATCGGGCCAAAGGTCTCATCCATCCAGAATGCGCGAGTCGCGCCGCCTTTCGAGCCCGATCGAACTTCCTTGGAGATCATCAAGGACGTCGTGGACGTGAACACGAATCGATCGTGCCCTGCGGTCACAGCCGCTTCGAGCAGGTTGAGCGTGCCGGCCACGTTGGTGTCAACGAAAGCCTGTCGCGAATAGCGCGCGATATCCGGTTTGTGCAACGCCCCGCAGTGAATGACAGCGTCGACGCCATACTCGGCAAACACGTTGTCAATCAACGGACGATCTGCCACCGTCCCGACCACCGTGGTGAACTCGCCAGGCGCAAGATCCAGTCCGATCACGCGGAATCCGTCGCCTTGTAACCTTGGCGCTAAGAAGCGCCCGAGCCATCCCGAAGAGCCGGTGAGCAACAGATTCTTCATGGGATTCCGGACGGAGGGGCATTGGTGATCCACAGGACCATTGAGCGCCGGACACGGCCGCGGCGGATCGTCCCGGGCTCCCTTCGAAGGTAATCTACGATCGAAGCAGACGTCCGACTAGTTCCCGCTCGTGGAGACCGTGCTGGGCTCCCGATTCGAGTCTGCGCGTTTGGTGTAACGTGAAGTAGTCCTTCTATTGGACGGATTTGATGTAGAAGAACGCTTCGCCCGAGTTGTCGTGCATCATCAAGCGATCGCCTTCGTCGGTGACCAGTCCCCCACCGTGTTCTTCGATTCGGCGTCGAGCCGGTGCCAGGTGGTCCACGGCAAAGGTGCAGACCCAATATTCATACTTCCCTTTCACGGTGTTTGGGGCGACATGGACATCGGCGATGTGTTCTTGATTTAGAAAGACGAGATGGTGTTTTTCGTCGGCTTCGGCAAACTTCCATCCAAACAGTCGCTCGTAAAACGGGAGCACGGTGCTGGAGTCGGAAACGTGTAGCTCGTTCCACATCAGATGGCTTGGCTTGGCCATTCGACTCTCAAGCCGCCCTCCGTCGTAGATCGTGAACCCCGCTCCTTGAGGATCGCGGATCAACGCGACTTTTCCATCGTAAAAATCGTCGATGAGTTCCACTTTGGCCCCATCGAACGCTTGCACCAGGTCGGCCGTCGCGCCCGCGTCCTCGACCGCGATGTAGCTCATCCAGAAGTGAGGCATCTTGATCTTCTTGAAGAAACTGGGTGTCTCGAAGAGGCCGGCCACTTCGGAGTCTCCGTGAAACGCGACAGAGTAGCCATCGCTCTCATGAAAGCTCCAACCGAACACCCGTTCATAGAACCACTTGGAAGTGTCGGGGCGGTGGGTTGAAAGGTCGGCCCAAACGAAGTGATTCATCATTCCTGCCTCAGGGGATCGAACGGCAGCGAGTGGACGCGATGACGCGGGCCTCCGCTTGCCTGGACGGAGCAACTGCGATCGTCTTCCCGTCGTTGCCAAGCCGCGGCTAGAGCACGCTCGATCTGCGGCGAAACATCGCGGTTTTCGCAATGGCGGTTGAAACCGACCGGTCGGTCGGTACTATTTTAATATGGACCCCCGAACCCAAGCGACACAAGCCGCCGTCTTTACCGCGGTCACTCATTTGATTCTCCGTGGCGGCATACCAGCGGTCACACTTTCGGCCGTTTGTCAGGCGGCCAAAATCAGCAAGGGCGGATTGATGCATCACTTCCCAACGAAGGAGGCCATGGTCCATGCCTTCGTCAGTCGTTCGTGCGACGAATGCATCGCGCAGACCCGTCAATCACTGGCCCATATCAAACCTGGGGAAGGCCGGCGGACCTTGGCATACATCGATCGCATGCTCCGACAGCCCGCAATGTGCCATGTCGAGGATGACGGGGAGTTGTCGGCGGTCATGATCGCTCTAACGCAAGGGTCGTTTACGGATATCGGATTGCGCTACTACGAGACACTTCATCGGGAACTGCGAAATGACGGCGTCCCCCGAGCAATCGTCAATTTGGTTCTCACGACGATTGATGGCCTTTGGTTTCAGTCGACATGCGTACCGGTCGAGACGGTCGAGAAACTCGCGCGACAACTTCGCGGCCAACTGCGCCGCGTCGTGGATGTTGCGTTGAAGGAGAAACAGCAGCAATTACTTGGGATCACACCATGAGTCAGATCTTGGAGAATGCCCCGAAGCCCGCCGATGAAGCTCCGAACGAGCTTGACTCGAACGAGCGCTCGCCGGATGTCTCGCCGGCCGGCCAAGCCCCGACGACCGAGCGGACTTCGACTTGGAAGCGTCGGCTGATAACGATCCTGGGGTCCTTGGGACTGATCGCGGTGGTCGTCGGCATCTTGGCTGGCATCGCGTGGGTCAAGACAATGCAGCTCCAATCAGCAATGTCCGCGCCTCCGCCGCCGGAAATGCCTGTGTCGGTTCGCATCGAACGGGTGGGTAGCGGTCAATTCCAACGGCGCACGACGGTCGTCGGTACCGTTCTGGCTCCACAGACCGTCACGCTGCGAAACGAAGAAGCCGGAACGATCACTACCGTTTCGATGCAGCCGGGTGGGACGGTCAAGAAGGGCGAGTTGCTGGCGGAAATGGATACGCGGGCGGAGTCAGCGCTTCTGGTCGCCGCCGAAGCGACACTGCGTCAGGCCAAGGCAACGCTGGTTCGATCGGAAGTGCTCAAACGGCGAAACGCTTCAAGCGGTGAGGAATTGGATGCGGCCATCGCGGCCGCCGCTCGAGCCGCCGCCGAGGTGCAACGGTTGAAGGTCATCATCGAACGCAAGACACTGAAGGCCCCCTTCGATGCTCGCGTCGGACTGTTCCAACTACACGCCGGCCAATACCTCGACGTCGGCACGGAGATCGTCGGCCTCGAGGGCATCGACAGCTATTTGGAAGTCGATTTCGCGGTGCCCGCCCATGTCGCGGATCGTATCCAGACCGGGGACGAAGTCGAAATGCGGGTCGACTCCTTGGGTGAGTCCCGGTCGGCTGCGATCACAGCGATGGACGCCCGCGCGGATCCACAAACCCGTCTGATGATGATTCGCGCTCGAATCGACACGCCGCCGCCGACCTTGGTGCCCGGCGATTCCGTCTTGGTTGCGATTCGGTACGGAACTCCTGCCCCGGTCGCGATCGTTCCGGCCGCCGCGGTGCGGCGTGGCCCCTCGGGAAACATTGTCTATGTGGCATCAAAAGATGAGCAAGATGGCTCCTTGCGCGCCAACGCCCGCGTGGTCAAGATTGGCGGCAGTGACGGTACGATGACGCGCGTGCTCGCTGGGCTGACGGAAGGCGAGTGGATCGTGGCGGACGGTAGCTTCAAAGTCTTCGAGGGTAGTTTGCTTTCCGGCCAAGGAGCGACAACACCGTGAGAAGTGTCACCGACATTTTCATTCGGCATCCCGTTCTGGCGGTGGTCGTCAATCTCGTCATCGTGTTCGTTGGGCTGCGCGCGGCGACTTCACTTCCCGTGCAGCAGTACCCAACGCTACAAGCCGTTTCGATCAACGTGAATACGGTTTACTTCGGCGCAAGCGCCGACACGGTCCGCGGTTTTTTGACGACGCCGATCGAGCGTGCCGTGTCTTCGGTCGCAGGCATCGACACGATCGAATCAAAGAGCACCGCCGGCATCAGCGAAATCGTGATCCGGTTGAATCTCAATCATGACGCGACCAAGGCGTTGGCCGAAGTCACGGCTCGACTCCAACAGGTGCGAAGCGAATTACCGTCCGCCGCCGAACCACCGACGGTTGAATTGGTGCGCGCCGACCGGCCCTACGCCACGTTCTACTTGAGCTTTACGTCGGACCAGTTTGAGCTTTCGGGACTTACCGATTACCTGATTCGCGATGTGCAACCCCGACTATCGACATTGTCCGGTGTTCAGCGAGTCGGTGTCGAGGCGGGCCAGATACCCGCGATGCGAATCTGGATCTCACCCTCCCGGCTGAATGAGCTGAGCCTGACTCCGGGGGACATCTATTCGGCTTTGCAGCGGAACAACTTCTTGGCGGCAATTGGGCAAGTCAAGAGCGATACGGTGCAAGTGGATTTGCTGACCAACACGGATCTTCGCAGTGTGGAGGAGTTCGAGAGTTTGATCGTGCGTCAGACCGTCGGCGACGACAATCAACCGGGACAGATCATTCGATTGGCCGACGTTGCACGAGTCGAACTGGGTAGCGAAGAAGCGTTGATGAAGGCGATGTACCGTGGCCACGATGCGATCTACCTGAGCGTTTGGCCGCTTCCGGGTTCCAATGAGATCGACGTTTCGAATCGGCTGAGAACGGCGATGGAGGAGGTGAGGTCGGATTTGCCGTCCCACATTGAAATGGAACTGGCCTACGACGGGACCAAGTTCATGCGCAAATCGTTGGCGGAGATTTCGAAGACGCTCGGCGAAACGATTTTGATTGTTGCCTTGGTGGTGTTCGCCTTCATGGGTTCGATCCGAACGGCTGCGGTGCCCCTGGTGGCGATGCCGGTCTCCTTAGTCGGCGCGACGATCGTCGTCTTGCTCATGGGGTTTTCACTGAATCTGCTGACGCTGCTGGCAATCGTGCTCGCCGTCGGCTTGGTCGTCGATGATGCGATCGTTGTTGT
>JBCBLJ010000482.1:0-6490 GCA_038520195.1 Planctomycetota bacterium | reverse complement strand
TCACGACGCCGCAGCGGAAACTCATACCTTGCCCGATTTCGGTGGACAGGCGCGAGTCGAGGCGGAAGCGTTTTCGGCGACGAGCCCAGGATTTCCCATTGCCGAGTCTTGTGCGGGCTGCAGCGGAGGCGGCAACATTGGCTACTTCTGGAGCGGTTCGTGGTTTGAAATCGAAGTCGAATCACCACGCTTGCAGCCATTCTTCCTGCAAATGCAAGCCTCCGCACCAATCAGTAACAGTCAGGTGGTCGTCGAGCGAGTCGAATCAACCGGCACGACGAGGCTCTGCACCATTCCGGTGTCGAAAACGAATTCGTGGTGGCACTATCGCTCCACGTTACAGCGACGAATCATGCTTCCCAAAGGCAGGCACACGCTTCGATTCCGCAACTTGTTTGATGGGGTCAACATCGACTACATCAGCTTTCGTGCGGGTACGCCGATGCACCTGAAAATCGCGAATCCAGAAGCGAACGAGGGCCCTGACTTAAATCCGCTGAAAGGATTTAACTCCGGCTGGTGGCGTCCTGATGACGACTACGCCTCGGTCGGGTTCCAGTACCTCGAATGGAATCACTTTGAACCCGAAGACGATGCCTGGGACTGGAACTACGTCGAAAGCGTTCTGGATCGAGCCGGCTCACGGAACCGTCACCTGATCGTTCAATTCGTTTGCGACTGGGACAACTGGGGTATGGACGAACCGGTTGGTGACAGCCACTACCGAGGCCCGCAGTGGCTGCTGGATCGCGTGCCGGAGAGGCGCGGACCGGCCGATGTGAATGATCCCGGAAGCAGAATCACACGCGCCTCGGACTACGACCATCCGGTCTTTATCGAGGAAGCGAAGGAAGCCATCACTGCACTCTCAAACTACCTCAACGACGACCCACGTGGCTTTGTCTTGCAGGTCGGTGTGCTCGGTTTTTGGGGCGAGTGGCATAACTACCCGCGAGTCGACTGGAGTCCCTCCGATGACACCAAGCTCGAAATTCTCGGCACCTATCTGAGCAATCTCGGCGACGACGGATTGACTCAAATTCGATACCCCGATGAGCCCGTCGCGATTCCGTTCCCGGGAATGGGCTACACAAATGGTTCGGCCGTGCCCTCGCCGCACGGCTCGGAGTTTGGCGACTTGATCGCGGCCGGTGAACTTTGGAAATTCGGTCCCGTCGGCGGCGAATGGCCGCCAACGTTTGATGAGATGAACGAATCCAACATCATGATGTGGGAAAGTTTCTTCAACACCGGTCTCGGACTCGACTTCTTGGAAATCGGTCGCTACAGCACGATGCTTCCGCCTGAAGATAAACACATCGTCCAACGTTTGCCTGACTGGTCACGAAGCGGTCGCTTCATGACCATGCATCGCCGGATGGGATACAACTTTCAGGTGCAAGAGGTTCGGCACGCTTCATCATTCGATGAATCGCCGTCGACCCACGTGGAAGTGGACCTCACCAACACGGGCATCGCGCCGTTCTACAAATCCTGGGAAATGCAACTCGCGATTGTTCATCACCAAACCGGCGCGGTCATCGATACGATGCCTACGGATTTCGATCTCCGTGATCTGCAGCCCGGCGAGACGACGATGCTCGCGGGAACCAGCGATGTACCCTTGGACCCGAATGAACGATACGACGTGGCCTTACGCATTCTCCAACCCGGGGCGGACGATGCCAAATCCACGCCTTGGAAACTCGATCCGCGACATACCTACGTCGTGCTCGCGAACGAAGTCAGGGTTGTCCCGGGAATGTGGAATCAGGATCACGCACTGGAAGGCGGATGGAACATGCTTTGCGAAGTCGAGCCGTAGACTTGGCCCGCTTCATCGTCAATCACCGAAACCGGCCGCGGATCGATCAGTCCGTGGTCGGTTTCTTTGATTTCACGTCTGCCCTTGGAGACGGACAGGCCTCGAAAGGTGAACGCGCCGGCAATCCAGTGTTCCCGCTCCCCGCGAGCGGTGCCGACGATTTGAAACCCTTGATCACTGTAGACGTCCAAGTCGCCCTCGAAGAGCTGGAAACGTCGCTTGACCTCCAGTGTTTCCGAATCCCGTTGAAAGATTCGACCGAAACCATCCGCCGTGAAGAAGGTCTCGCCGACGCGTAGAATCCGAGACACATAGGGCTGATCCGCACGTCGTCGCAGCGGCCGGCCACTGTCCAAGCGAACCAACTGCACACCGGATTTTGAACCGACCAAAGCCAGTCGCGCATCCCAGTCAACGTTGAGACAGAAAAGACGTCCCTCGCCGAGTTGGTGGCGCAGCCGCGGCTCGCCGCTTTCACCGCTCCAGAGGATCAACTGTCCGTCGTATCCGACGCTCGCCAGTTCCCTTCCGTCGGGTCGCACCGACGCCTCCATGCAATCATCGCGATGGCCGACGTACGTCTGCCTCAGTTCAAAGCCTTCGGTCCCGACATGCCACCGTCGCAACGAGTGATCGCGACTCACCGTCAGTACCGTCTCCTGGTCGATTCGAATGACACGCGGCACCTGCCTTTCGTGCGCTACCGCGGACGCGATTTCACTCACTACCGGTGCCGCCTCGGTGCTGTCCCCTTCGACTTGCCATAAACGCAGCGTCCAGTCGTCGCCACTGGTCACCAACCGTGATTCGTCCAACCACACGACGGCATGAACGTCTTCACGATGGCCCATTCCCGTGGCGATCGTTTTGAGGTCGGTGGCTCGGTGCAGCAGCAGCTTGTTGTCACCTCCGGCTGTGGCGATCCAGTCTCCTGAGGGCGAAATCGCTAGATCGAAGACCCAGTTCGCGTGCTTGGCTTGACTGACTCGATCTTGACTATTGGTCAGCCCCATCCGGTGAAGACGACCATCACCCGATCCAAACAAGAGCTGATCCGATGACGGATCGTGAGCCATTGAAATAATTGCGGACGGAGGGATCGGTGCGGCCGCCAATTGCGCCGCAATCGCATCGGGGCGCCGCTTCTCAATCTTGATTTCGGGATAGTCCTTCTGAGCTTGCTCGATCGCCTCATCAGTAATCGCGTTCTCGAAAAGGACGTAGTGACCGATGTTGCTCTCGCGGCGCAGCAGATCCTGCCAAGCTTCGTCGGTGACGGAGGTTTTCAGGAGATCGAATTGCGTCAACTCGGGAACGAGGTGCACGACGTCTGCCAAGTCGTGCACGAAGTCATCCTCAACGCGTTCACCCTGTAACAGCAACCGTCGCTTAGGGACTTCAGTGTCTAAGTCGACCCATTGCCCGCCGAGTTCGGTGATTCGTTCGAGAATATTCTTCCGGGCGGAGCGACGGTACGCGGGCAGCACCGCAAACTGGATCACCAGCGCCGACGCGGTGATCAGGAGCAGCAAACCGAGAAGGCTGAATTGGGGACGTGCCAAAAGACGGATGACAGAACGCATCATGTCGGCTCTGGAGCGAGGCTTGATCGCGAGTGACTCAAAGTTCACATCCTAACCGAGATCACGCAAAGCGATCGCAACCTAGTGAAATCGCATCGAGCGACAACGTCAGCCGGTACGGATGGGTCATTGCGAGCGTACGAGAACATCCAACCCGAGTGTTCTGACGAACCTATCGAAGCGGCCCGACTTTGCGATCTTTTTACAATTCGGCTGTCTGAGGAAGACCATCCGGATCATCGGGCGTCGCGTGCTTCGTTCGCTGAACCAATTCCTCAAATCGCGGATCGTCTTGAAGCGGCGTGAGATGTGGATCGTTGATCAAGTGGTCGGTATCGGTGAACCCACAATCGATGGAGTAGTTGAGATAGCGAAATGCTTTGTCGAAATCGCCTTGCTGGGCTTCGATGCACCCCAGATTGTAGATCCCGAAATTCGCAAAACGCACAGACTCTCGAACGCGTTCGTTCCAGACTCGCGCCTCGGACAACTTCCCCTGTTCCAAGAGCGAACCGGCAAGCATCAACTTTGCGTGTTCATCCTCTGGGCACTCGCGAAGTCGCTCGCGGCTAAGTTGTTCGGCGGTCTCATAGTCCTCGTCGCCAAAGTAGGTGCGGTCCACGGTCTTGTGTTGCACGCATAGTGATTCAATCCTTTGGAGAATCCGCTTCATCCGAGGGTCTTTTCGCAGCCCCTGCAACTCCATGTCGGCCTGGACCCCCGCCAGATCATGGAAACCCGCGTCACAAGCCTTCGTTAACCACGTGATCGCCTCGTCATAGTCTTTCTGATAAGCGTACGCGCACGCCAAGTTGTACATCGAAGTGGGAGGATCGAAGGCAAGTTCGAGGGCTCGCTTGTGACTCGCAATGGACTTCTCCATATCGCCGCGCATTTGACGTTCGGAAATATGAGTCCAGTAGGCCAGTTCATAGGCGGCCTTTGCATCGATGTAGGTCGCCTCCGCGACCGTGGTCGTGATTCCGTAGGGATTGGCCGTTTCAGACTTCGCCTGAAATGCTCCGGTCATGAAGCCAAGGAACAGCAAGAGTATCGCGCTCAATCCGGTGGCGATGGCACTGCCGGGCAGTCGCGATTTGCGGGACGGAAGCCATTCGCGTTGGGGCGGCGTCGCACCCGATGGCATTTGCAAATAAGCGAGTTCGGCCGCCAGCAGCCGATCGACCTGCTCCGCTGAATGAAAGCGATTCTCCCGGTCTTTGGAAAGGAGCTTCTCGATGAAGGAAGCCAACCAAGGATCGATCTCGGGATTGATGTCGCGAATCGCCTTCGGCTCGGCTTCGCAGACCTGGTTCACGACACCCATCAGCGTGGCGGCCTGGAACGGTGAGCGTCCGGTGCAAGCGGCATACATTGCGCTGCCGAGGCTGAAGAGGTCCGATCGGATATCCAACGTTTGCCCCCGTGCCTGCTCCGGTGACATGTACTGGGGCGTCCCGGCAATCGTACCGCTGCGAGTCATCGTCGCTTCGTCGGCGACACTGGCGAGTCCAAAGTCCGATAGAACCGCTCGTTCGGTGCCCTCTTCGATCAGAATGTTCGCAGGCTTGATGTCGCGATGAATGATGCCTTGGCGATGCGCTTCGGCAAGCCCGCTTGCGACCTGCATTCCGACGCGACAAACCTGCGTCGTGGACAACGATCCTTCCTGGTCGATGCGCCGCTGGAGCGAACCATTGGGATAGTACTTCATCACCATGTAGGGTCGCTGCTGAAACTCATCGACCCCATGAACTTCAATCACGTTGTGGTGATTCACCGAAGCGATGGCCCTGGCTTCGCGTTCAAAACGCTTACGAGAAGAGCCGACGAACGCGTAGCTGGGGGCGAGCATCTTGATCGCCACGAATCGATTGAGACTCGCGTCGTGTGCTTTCAATACGATTCCCGCGCTCCCGCGCCCAACCATTCCTCGGACCTCGTATCGTCCTAATCGACCCAAACTCTGCGGATCGTCGGCGGGTGCCAACAACTGACTTAGGTCGATGGACTCCGTGTCGTCGTCGGGACCACTTTCGTACTGCTTTGTTTCGGCGAGATCTTCCAGATTGACTCGAAGCTCCTGCCAGCCACGGCCACGTGTCACGAAATCATCGAGGCGACTCTGACACGACGCACACTCGGCGAGGTGTGACTCGGTTTGCTGCGATTCGCGGCCACTCATTTCCTCCGCAAGGAACCTCTCCATGGTGGATTGGTCAAGGCAATTCTTCATCTGTTTCATTTTTGGTCCTTCCAAACCGGCCAATCGCTCTCTTCCACTCCACCCATGGATTGAACGAGTTTTTGAATTCGCGCCGTGACGCGGAACTTTGCCGCGTACACATTGCCACATGAGAGCCCAAGCTGATCGGCGACGAGCGGAGAACTCTTCCCCTCGATCGCGGTCATCCAAAATGCTTTCCACGTTGTCTCGCTCACAAACGACCGAACCTGTTCGGCGGCCCAATGCAGGAGGCGACGTCGATACTGTAGAACAAACTCTTCCGAGTCGGTCGTTGAACGGGCGACCGCGTGCTGGTCAGGCGACGCGTCCGAGTCGAGTGCGTGCGGGGACTTGGAACACTCGATGATTCGGTCGACCGCCAGGTTGCGGGCGACGCGAAACAACCAACCGCGAAATCTTCCCTGCTGAGGATTCATGTCCCAGTCCGGCATTTTCTTTTCGAGCGCCGCGAGGACTTCCTGCGTCACATCACGAGCGTCCGCGTCCTGCAGTCCCTTCCGCCGTGCGAAATCAAAAATCGACTGTTCGTAAATGGACAAGAACTCGTGCCAAGCTTCGTCACTGCGCTCGCGCAACCGGATCAGCAGGCTGTGTCTGGTTTGAGGCAGTTCCGTCATTGTGTGGAAGCGTCCGATTTCAACAATTCGTCCAAGCGGGCTCTTCCGGCTTCGTTTTTCGGGTTCAACTTGATTGATTGTCGGTAGTTTTCAATCGCCCGCTCTGAGTTGCCCGTCGCGGCACACGCTTCACCCAGACTGTCGTACGCATTCCAGGACCGCGGAAACTTCTTGACATTAAATTCGAAGACCTTGATCGCCGCTTGCCCTTGATTGC
>JBCBLJ010000434.1:0-6998 GCA_038520195.1 Planctomycetota bacterium | reverse complement strand
TCCTCGCCGATCTTGACGGTTTCGGTCGTCGTGACCTCGGACGCCGCCAGAAGCACATTGGCCGGTTTAAGGTCGCGATGGACGATCCCTGCCTGATGCGCCGTATGCAGCGCTCGCGCGAGAATTTCGATCAAACGCGCGCACCTGATCGGATCGCTAAGCTCGCCTTTGCGCTGCGCAAGGCTCCCGCCGTCCATGAATTCAAGTACCAGATACGGCACGCGATCATGTTCGCCGGAATCAAAGATTCTCACGATGTGCGGATCGTCCAGCCGGGCCACGAGTTGGCCTTCACGCTGCAATCGCTGACGATACTCCTCACTCGCGTGAGCGCCCGTTGCGATCACCTTGACAGCGACCTCGCGATCAAGCGTCTCATGTCGCGCTCGATACACGACACCCATCCCGCCACGTCCCAAACACTCCAACACTTCGAAGCCGGGCAGTTCGAACGTAGGCCGGATGCTGGGGTTCACGTGCCGCGCGAGTTCGCCCGCCATTCCCGAAAGGTAGTCGGGGATGTCGGTGCTCGGAAGACCGACGGATCGCTCCGACGAAGTCAGCTCTTGCAGTTTTTGCTGACAAGTAACGCAGGTTTCGATATGTCGCTCGAGCGGAAGTGTCGAGACGCTTTCCTCGACCAACAACAAAAGCGTCTCGAGATCGGGACACTCATCCATCGTCGTGTTACGATCCGGAGTCATCCTCGTCCGCCCCCAGCGACAGAACCTCGTTGCGAATCATTTTCTGGATTCGGCTCTTAATGGCGAACGCATTTGCGATCGACACACCCGACTGCGACGCCGCCTCGGCACCCGAAATCGATTCGTCAGCCATTAAACGAAACACCTCCCAATGAATCGGATCTACCAAAGACTGGACGCGGTCTCGCGCTGCCGCGAGTATCTCTAAGTCGTAGGACTCGGCGAGCCGATCCAATAGATCTCGACGCGCCTCTTTGGTTTCCAAGACCTCTTGCACCGAAGTGAGGGCATTCTGTTTTCCCCGAGCCGACGCGAAATCACGTAGTGCACTCTCCGTCACCGTTTTCAGCCAACTCCGAAAACTGCGTCCGGGATCGTACTCGAACCGACCGAATTGTTTCGCCAGCTTCAGCAAGATGTTTTGGGTCACATCCTGTACGTCCGCCTCTTGAAGTTTCCACCGTCGGCACCACGCGTCGATCCGCGAACCATAAATCCGGATGAACCGATCCCAGGCTTCCCTGTCGTTCGGATCGGCCCGTAATCGGTTTAGCAGCGTCAAGCTGGTGACCGAATGATCTGTACCGAACGGCGGCCCTTCGTCTGACACGTCTTTCCAAGAATCTCCGAGAATTTCTTCTGAATCGCGCGAAAACTCCCTCTCACGCGGCTCTCCATTTTGAGCAGAACGGCCCAAAACGCAACGCGCCTGCGGCCGTCCGGGACGACTCCCTCAGGCAGCCACGAATTGGTTGACATTGGAGGGGGCGGACATACCAACTCTTGAGTGTGGCGTCCATCTGACCCGTTGCCTGCCGTTTCCAAGTCCGACGCCGGACGTGCCGCCACGATGGACACCAAGAGCACCAAGCGAGCGGAAGCTCGGCCGGGACGCTGAGGGTGTAAGGGTTCTGCCGAGAAGGGTGTCCGGCGGTCGGAGTCCCGCCATCTCGATACTTCGCGGTGATTTTCCAATTTTGCGTCAGACGCATCGTCATGCGCCGGTACCGGGTGATTGAGGCGAACTCTCATTCCCCCAATCACGATCGGCAATGAAGAACCCGAAACGATCCCGCAAGCGACGCCATCGGTTGGAAAACCTTGAAGCTCGGCAGCTGCTGGCGCTGAACATTCTCAAGGACGCGAACTTTTTTGAGTTCCGATCCGACCAGGACGTCGACATTCGTGTGGTGGATGGACGTCTTGAATACCGCAGCGGCGCTGGCGATTTCAGTTCCGACATCGACCTCGATCAGCCTGGGGACCAACCCTTCACGCTGCCGCTCGGCGAAGAAGTCACCACGATTCGCGTGGTTGACACCAATGCGACGGGGACCATTGACGTGGGCGTTGGCCCCATCGACACCAACGGGGCGAACCTCGAACTCGGCTTTGCACAAGCCTCCGATAACTCCGATGGCGAGCGAGAACAGGGACGTCCGCGCGGCCCGAAACTTCAACTCACCGCGGACATTGAGACATCCGGAGGCGACATAGCCTTCGGGTCCGTCGATGAAGTCCAGGTTCTGCCTGGCATCACGATCTCAACCCGCGCGGATGTCAGTGACCCCACCGCGGGCGACGCCGGCGACCTTGCCATCCGAGTCGCCAACGACGATCGCTTCAATCCCTTCTTCAATATCGATGCGGTCGCCATCAACATTGGTGCCGGAGCGCGACTATTGGCTGATGCGGTGAACGCCGATGCGGGCGACGTCAGTCTTTCCGCGACCAATGTAAACTTCTCACTCGACAGCCTGATCTTCAACTCCCTGAGCGGACTCGATCGCGCCGCAACCATTCGGTTGGATGACGCGGAAATCCTTGCCGGCAACATCGACCTCGACGCCAACACCGGCGACATCAACCTCATCAGTGACCGGCTCAAAAAGCTGGACGACAAAGAAGACACCGAGGTCGACGAATCCGTCGCTGGCGAGTGGGCGGCCGGACTACTGCAATCACTGGTCTTCAAACTTGATGACATCGTGAGCTTGCCCGCGACCGTCAGCGTGCGCAAATCCACGTCCGACATTCAGGTCACCGGAAGCACGCTTGTCGCCGAGTCCGATATCGACGTCAACGCAACCACCAAGGCCGAAGCGTTTGGCGAAGCGACCTACTTCTTCAGTAGCAAATTCGGTGTCGCCGTCAGTGTGATGTACGCCGAACCGACGGCGATCGTCGACCTCGATTCCTCCGAACTCGTGGCCGGACGGGATGTCCAGCTGACGTCCAAAGCGACGGGCGTGGCCGATGGTGAAGCCAAAGTCAAACAAAACACCAAGCTGACCAAACAGTCGACTGCGAAAGAGAGCGTCGAATTCGCCTTCGCCGTCGGCGTCAATCGCCCCCGGTCCGAACTCCTGTTCGACGCGGACTCCACCATCATCGCTGATGGCAACGTCAAACTCTCGAGCGAAGGCAGCAACACCACCAAGAGTACCGCGACAACCACCTCCTTCGTGGATGGGACCGCTGGAATCACGTTTGCACTGAACTATACCGAAGCCAACATTCGCACCGAGGTCGACGGCGACATCACGGCCAACAGCCGCAACATCGCGGACGTCGTGACATTCAACCCCCTCGACGATGCGGTCATTGATTTCGCGAACGGTGAAATCAACTTCACCACGCCGCACGAATTTGAAGACGGCGATGAAGTCGTGTACGACTCCGGACTGGCCGCGCCGCTCGAAGGTCTCGAATCAGGCAACCGTTACACGATCAAAGTCGTGGACGAGACCACCCTCCAACTTCAAAGCGAAGACGCCTCTGGCGAACTGCAAACAGTCTCGTTCGGCGGAGCCTATTCGCTGCTTCACGTCGGCAACCGCTCGCTCCCGATCGTATCGATCGAAGACGACGGGATTATCGTGTTTCCGGACTCCGAGCACCAAATCTCAAGCGGCGAATCGGTCAGCATCCAGAGCGCACCCGGCGGAGTGATCCACCGACAGATCGGCGACGAACTGATGCGGCTCGACGGATCCCAGGTCTTCACGGCCGTCGTCGATCCCGGCCAGCCCGATCGTTTGGTTCTCATCGACGACCAGAACGAAGGCGTGCTATTGGTGACCGACTCCGTTTTCGCCTCCGGCAACAACAAGTATCGGCTCTCCGGTTTCAGCATCGATGACGACAATGTCACCCTGGAAACGATTGACGGCGAGGACGTGCTCTTACCGCCGACGGCCGCGTTAACGTTTACCCAAGGCCTCGCCGATCGTTTCGCCGGACTCACCGATGGCGAAACATACCACCTCGTTCGCTTCGCTGGCGAGGATTCCACCTACCGTTTGACCGCGGACGCCGACCACGCGACCCGGGCTGTCCAAGCGGCCAATGAACTGGCTGCTCTCGTCGTCGCGACGCTGGAAGCCGAAGACCCCGCTCCGGAACAAGAAGCCATCGAGGACGCTGCGGTCGATGCTTTCAACAACGCCGTTTCGGAAACGCTGGTTGACCCGGACGTCGAGCTGACCGACGACTTCGATTCGGTCGTCATCGACCTCCGCGAATTGGCGGAACACGTCACCGGAGCCGCACACGAACTGCGGCCGACGGGTGTCTCGGGCATCACCATCACGGCAAAACTCTCCGGAACTGAAGGCGGGAAGGCCGGCGGAGGAATCGGCGGTACGCCCAAAGCACGTAACGCGCTCACGGGCGACACCGGCGATGCGTCGTTCTTGACAAGCGCGTTCAGCGGCTTGTTCGCTTCCAACTCAACCACCGATCCGAACTCGCCACTGGGGCAGATCGAGAACTCGGTTAATCAAGCCACCGCCGATCAGAAGGCCGAAGAGTTTTCGAGCTCACGCGAATCAAGAATCGGCGTCGCCGCAAGCATTCTGATCCACTACTCCGACAACTCGATCGTCACTCAAGTCGGCCAGGATGCGACGCTTATCAGCGGTCGAGACTTAGAAATCGGAGCGGTCGCAAAGGTTAAAACCAGTGGGTCGGCAAGCGGCAGCGTTAGCTTTGCGGAGAACAAGGACGCCAAAGTCGGTGTCGCCGCTGCCTTGATGGTCGGCATCTACAACAACAACGTCCAAACGCTAGTCGAACGCGGTGTCTCGCTCAACGCAGCACGCAACTTGACCGTCAATGCCAAGAAAGAGTATCCGTTCAAATTCCCCTTCCGTGATCCATCCGCCTTCGACGTCGATTCCTTCTTTGCCAAAGATCCCGTCAAGCAACTTACAACGCTATTTGATGGCAAGTTCGGCTTGCAATCGCTGTTCGTCCATCATACGACGCAAACCAAAGCCTCGGCATCCACCAATGTCGACAACGCGATCGCGGCATCGATCCAATACGTTGGCTACAGCGGCGTCTCGGAAGCGATCATCGGATGGGAATCTGGATCGTCAGACTATTCCGGCACGACCACACGACTCAACGAAGAACTGCCCGCCGCTTTCCCGGCACTGAATCAGTCGGTTCGCGTCGACGCAGAAACGCTGGTGGACACCATCCATCTGGTCGGCAACTTTAGTATCGGCTTCACCCCCGAGGGACTCAAAAAGGCGATCAAGAAAAAGGACGTCCGAAAAGTCTTTGACACCACTCCGACTCGTGGCAGCAAGCTCGGCATCGGAGGGACCGCGGATGTCCTCGAGCTGGATCACACCACGCGGGCCCTGATCGTCGGCCCAACGATCGTCACGGCCAACGACCTTCACGCCGACGCCCTCACCCGGACGTTCTCGCTACGATTGGATCAAGCCGGATCGAGCGCTGGCAAAGCAGCCATCGCAGGAACGATCTCGGTGGGACTCGGCCAACAAACCACCGTCGCTCAGATCGACGACCAAGTCACCGTCGAGGCGGAGCAGATCACGATCAACGCCGTCGATGATTCGCTGATCATCGGCTACGCAGGCGGCGTCGTGACCGGCGAGGCAGCCGGTTTCGGCATTACCGTTGCCGTCAACGACATCGATCGAACGACGCGTGCCATCGCCGGACATGCCCTTGACCAGCAAGCGTTCGGAACACCGGTCGCGTGGAATACGGACTCGCTAACAGTGTCTGCCACAAACGACGGACAAATCGCCGGTGTCTCCTTCGCCGCCGCGATTGTCCGAGACAAGAAGGGTTCGAGTTCCAGCGGATCGTCCTCGGGTGGCAACAGTTCCGGTGGAAACAACACGGGCGGCGACGATGACGGAGGCGCGTTTCGTCTGCTCTCGCTGTTTGGGTCACTAGCGGACGAAGATAGTGATGATGGATCGGTTGACTCCAATCGACTGACCGAGGACATCACCACCGAGTCGGGTGACCAGGCACCAAAACCCGATGACGAAGACGGCAAAGACTACGAGACGAATCCGCGTGGCCAAGCGGCGCTGAGCCCCAACGCCGAAAGCTCGACCGCCGACGGCGACAGCACGACCGAAGGCCAAGGCAAATTCGGAGTCGCCGTCAGCGGCAACGTCAGCGTCAACTTACTGTCCGACGTGGTTGAATCCTCCATCGCCGGATCGTTGATCATCGGAACCGCGAACGAACAAGCCGACGTCGTCCACGTCGACGCCGAGAACAACACGCTAAACATCACTATCGGAGGTGCGTTCGCGTTCTCCGTCAAACAGGATGGCAAAAACGTCGGCATCGCCGGTGCTGTTAGCTACAACCAACTCGACGGCAAAACGCTCGCCGCGATCTATGACGCGACTCTCAATGTCCACGACGTTCGTGTCGACAGCCGCCGTGACGGAGTTTCTGGCACCTTCACGGCCGGTGCCGCCGGAGCCAGCCAAGACAAAGGCATCGCCGTCGCGGGAAGCGTTTCGATCAACCGCCTGAACGCCGACACCGAATCCATCGTCCAAGGCGCCACGATTACGAGTGATGAGTCCGTCGCTCTTAGCGCCCTGGACAAGAGCCAAATCGTTTCGATCGCTGGCGCAGGATCGTTTGGCGGAAAAGCCGGCGTGGGCGCCGCCGTCTCGTACAACGAACTCGGTGGCCAAACGACGGCTCTCCTCGGAACGGGTTCGGATGTCACGCTGCAGCGCTCGGCAACTCTCAACATTCAAGCCACCAGCGAACGCGAAAAGAAACGTGACCCCGACGCAAAAGCGCAGCCTCGCATCGTTAGCGTCACCGGAGCCGTCGGCGTCTCCAAGGACTCCGTCGGAGTAGCCGGCATGGTCAGTGTCAACCTGATGAACAACGTGACGAAAGCGGCCATCGAATCGGCCACGGTCACACACGTACTGCCGGCAAACCTGGGTACCGACGTCACCGTCCGTTCGCAAGACCAGTCGTGGATCGTCG
>JBCBLJ010001127.1:0-1982 GCA_038520195.1 Planctomycetota bacterium | reverse complement strand
CCTCGTTCGTCCATCACCAGGTCGTTGGGCGCGTTGAAGCGTCGGCCCGCGAAAGTCGCCGCGAGCGGTTTGGACGATGCATCTTCCTTGTTGTACTCGACGAGTTGACCGTCCATTTGGCACCCCAGCAAGCGACCGTCGCGTGTCACCAAGATTCCGTTGGTGTGTTTCGAGTCCGTCGTGAACTCGGAGATCTTTCCATCCGAAGTGAGTTTGAAGATGGACCGATTCGGGATGTCGGAAAAGTACAGTGTCTCGGTTTCGGGATCCCACGCGGGCCCCTCCGTAAAGGTGAACCCATCCTGAACCAATTCCACTTCGCCGACGGGTGTGATGACGTCCTGTGCGTGAAGCGGACTCGCGAACAAGAGAGCGAACAGAATCGCGCCGCCAAACGCGATTCGAATTGTGTTTTGTAACATCAGCATTCCTCGGATGTTCGGGGTTAGGAAAGCACATCTTTGTGAAGACGCTCGAAGTAATCTAACATCGGCCGCGGGGTCCCGGATCCGTCGATGACGCCGGCGTGGCTTTCCACATGCGGTTCATTGTCAGCCCAGCCGTCCCAGACGATGCCGTGAACCATGTGCTTGGCCAGTAACGTTCGCACGAGGGGGCCGGCGGTCCGAAGTTGATTCGCGGACAGCTCCTGTCGATTGCTTCCCGAAATCAACGCCTCTTCTTCGGCCATCGCATGCTGGTCCTCGCCGCTTCCGCCGGGCACCGTCAGTTGGATTAGCATCGGCAAACCGAGCGTGGCCCATCGGTCGATCATCTGGCCAAAGTCGACCGAGGATCGCGGCAGCGTGGAGTCTTTCGTGTAGTTCAATCGCACGTCCAAGCCCACTCCGGCCATCCCCAAACCACTCCGCGCCAGTGCGTCGGCAAAGTGCAACGGTGAAATGCCGTCCCGATGCTTCGCCAGGTATTCCCCGAAGGGCTGATCGAAGGAAACAATCGCCGGCGTGTTGGGGTCGTTGCGTCGAACGGTCTGCAGGATCGCGACCGCCAACCGCATCACTTGTTCATCGTCCAGTCGAATGGGACCTGGTGTGTTGAGCCCGGAAACACAGTTCCACAGGTGGATGCTTCCTCGGTAGCGGAGCACCGTCTTTTCAACAAATTGAGTCACCGAATTGACGAACGCATCGAAGTTGTCTTCGATCAGGTACATCCACGGTGGCATCATCTTGGCACGAAAATCCACCAGCGGGCCGACGATGACACGCAACCCGCTCTGCGCCGCCCACTGAACCGAGCGATCGGCGAGTTCGAAATCGTACCTGCCAGCGTCCGATTCGATTTGCCCCCAGTTCAATCGAACCGATGCGGAATTGAACGCCTTCTTAAATCGATCGATCAACGGTGAACGAGTCGGGGCCGGCGGCATGACACTGCCCGCGATAAGCGTGCCAATCTGAGGCTCACGTTGTTTGCGATACGCGATGGACTGTACCGCGAAGGACTCGCCAAGATCAGCGATCGCTTGTTCGAGAGTCGTGATCGCCAACAATGCCGACTTCGTGCACGCTTCTCCGGCGTGCTCCGCCTCCGCCGCGTCAAGGAACTGAGCCGTACCCCTCCCGAGTAATTCCTCGAAGCGGTCGCTCAGTGTGAGGCCCGCGCGTTGCCAGCTGCTGGATTGCACACGCGCCCGAAAACAACTGCCCCGTGCCAACTCAAGGAATAGACAATGAGGAGCCTCGGTAGGCATCAACGAACACGTCGACAGCGTTCGATAACCCAGCCCCTTCATTGGACAAGTCAAGAACAGTTTGCCGGATGTGTCGACGGGGCGAATGATCGATAGAACGCCATTATCAACGGAGTTCTTGCATTCCCATGGAACACCCTCGATGCCACAAATGTAGGCATCCTTCCAGAGTGTTTGGTTCAAGACTGGCTGCGAGCCGGAAGGGACAGCGAAATGAAATTGCCCCATGGTTCGGGCCAAGTCATCCGGTTGATTTTGAATCGGTGAT
>JBCBLJ010000997.1:0-2680 GCA_038520195.1 Planctomycetota bacterium | reverse complement strand
CGTAACCTTCTCTTGAGAGGTTACGCCAAACTGGCCACGGAACTGATGGGGCAACTGTTCGGCGTTGAAGCCGCCATCGTTGATCAGGATTCTTTGTTGCGACGAGCCGTCGAGGATAAAGCGTGGTTTTGGCGTAACGATTATCGAATGCTGAACGGAGTGCACGCGTACGGCCGCCGCTGGGCACCCTATGGCAATTTCAACTACCCCGAAGAGATCGCGAAGATCCGTCAGATGACGGTGCTTCGCGATCGAAACATTTGGTCGATCGCGCAGGGAAAGTCGACCACGCTCGAAGTCGACGATTCACTGACTCGGTCGCTGACATCGGTTGAGACAAACTACCAACCGAGCGAAAAAAACGGCACGGTTGACTTCCTCAAAACAGAACAGGAATCGCTCGCCAAGTTCACGTTGCCCGAGGGCTATGAAGCTTCGCTCTTCGCTTCCGAACAACAGTTCCCGAATCTCGGCAACCCCGCGCAAATGAGGTTTGACAACCGTGGCAGGCTTTGGGTGTCGACGCTGCCGAGCTATCCCCACTACAAGCCGGGTGATACGAAGCCGAACGACAAACTGCTGATTTACGAAGACACCGACGGAGACGGAAGGGCGGACAAGGAAACTGTCTTCGCCGATGGGCTCCACATGCCGATCGGTTTCGAGCTAGCGCCCGAAGGCGTTTATTTGTCGCAGGAACCTTTTCTCGTTCTGTTGAAGGATACCGATGGCGACGATCGAGCGGATGAAAAAGAGTACTTGCTCGACGGATTCGACCCCCACGACACACACCATGCCATCTCGGCCTTCGACGTCGATCATGGCGCGGGCATCTACATGTGCGAGGGTCGCTTTCTGCACTCGCAGGTCGAGACCCCATGGGGCCCACAGCGGATGACCGATGGCGGCGTTTGGAGATTCGATCCCGCGTCGTGGAAGGTCGAACGCGTGATGCAGACCGATGTCTCCAACCCCTGGGGTGTTGCGCACGACGAATATGGTCAGACGTTCGTGAATGACGCATCGGGCGGTGCGCAGTACTGGATGCTCGGATACTCCATCCAGGTGCCTCACGCCAACGAGATTGCCAAGGTCGGCAAGTTCAACTACGAGCACCACGCTCGACCGACTTCCGGTGCCGAATTCATCCATTCACGGCACTTTCCCGACGATATCCAGGGCGACTACATCTACACCAACTCGATCGGATTCCTTGGCATCAAGCAACTCGACACCTTCGAAGACGGCGTCGAGATCAAAGGGAAATGGCGACAAGACTTGATTCAATCGTCCGACGGAAACTTCCGACCCTGCGATCTCGAAGTCGCTCCCGATGGAAGTTTGTACTTTGTCGATTGGCACAACACGCTGATTGGACACATGCAACACAGCGCTCGGGATCCGATGCGGAATTCCGAATATGGTCGAATCTACCGCATCACGCACAAGGACCGACCGCTCGTGGAACCGGCCGGCATCGACGGCGCTTCGCTCGAAGAGCTCTTCGAGAATATGAAACTGCCCGAACTGAACTCCCGGAAGCGTTCTCATCGCGAGTTGCGCGGCCGTGAGCGACGCGAAGTCTTACACGCGGCGCTCCGTTTCGCCGAGCAAAATAGCGACGACGAACGACTGATCTTGGAAGCGTTGTGGGCGACTTGGGGACAACAAACCCCCTCGGTGAGATTGCTGAAGCAGTGTCTGGAGGCAAACGATCATCGAGTCCGATCGGCGGCCGTACGTGTCGTGCGACACTGTCTTCACTTGGTAGACCACCCCGAAGCGTATTTGATGAAGGCGGCCGTGGACGAGCATCCCCGAGTGCGTCTGGAGGCACTGTCTGCGGCGTCTTGGATGGGCGGTGAGAACGGTGCGCGAATTCTGTTGAGGGTCGCCGAGCAGAAAACGGATCGGTGGATCCGCAACGCCCTCAACAGCGCGATGCTGCTGCTCCGAACGGAAGTCGAAGGCCTGATCAAAGCCAAAGAGTCAGACGAAGACTCCTTGTCGGTCGACTACGACAAACTGCTGGCAAGCAAACTGGAGGGTGCCGTCAAGCCGAAGAACTATCGAACCAAGACCGCTAAGTTCAAGGACAAGACGTTCGTCAAACAATATCAACTGGGTGAGCGGGTCTTTTATGAAGAAGGCTCTTGCTACACCTGTCACCGTGACCACGGCGAGGGAATCGTTCGAATTTATCCGCCGTTGGCGGGCAGCGAGTGGGTCAACGGCGATGCCGATCGGCTCACCAAGCTCACGTTGCACGGCGTTTGGGGCAAGATTCGTGTACGAGGCAAGGTCTTCGAGCCAACGCTCGGTGTTCCCCCGATGACTGCGATCGGAACTCTGTTCACCGACGCAGAGATCGCCGCCGTCTTGACTTACGTCCGCAACAGTTGGGGCAATGATTCGAGTGGAGTGAGTACCGAAGACGTTGCTCGTGTCCGCGCCGAAACCAAGAGCCGGCGCAAGTTCTACAGTCTCGAAGAACTGATCGAGATGCATCCGTTCCCCGAGGGGAGCCGACCGGAAATGCTCGACGAAAAACCTCAGAACGAGGCACTCGAGGCCCAATTGCTCGCGGAGTCGCTTGCGGTTCTCGCGAAGGATGCCATGTCCGAGGGTGATGTGCTTAACGGCGCAAAACTGTTCTACGCCGAGAAGAGTCTTCTCGGCG
>JBCBLJ010000728.1:0-4290 GCA_038520195.1 Planctomycetota bacterium | reverse complement strand
CGTCAACCGTATCTCCTCATCAACCCGCTTGAAGACAGAAAGGCTCGACGCTTGAACGCCTCCGATGCCTCCAAACAAAAACCAGTACGCGCCAATCAACATCATCAGGCTCGCGGCAATTCCAAATTGCCATCGACTCAGAAAAACTCGTGACCGTGACAGTCGCGGGGCTTGATCGACGGTGTTCTCCTCGTTTGAGAAGTCTGGATCACGAAGAGCGTTCGCGACTTGCCATAGTCGACTGTTCTCGTCCTCGACCATGGATTCGATCTCCTTCAACTTCTGTCCGGAAAGCGTTTCACCCGCGAAGAAGCTTACAAAGTCGGCGTCATCGCACCGCGAGCC
Source organism: Planctomycetota bacterium (assembly GCA_038520195.1). Taxonomy (GTDB): domain Bacteria; phylum Planctomycetota; class Planctomycetia; order Pirellulales; family Pirellulaceae; genus Stieleria. Next base: position 3,945 of record JBCBLJ010000728.1, on the reverse strand, counting down.
ATCAGAATCCATCGCGTCCCTCATCGATCCCCGCAAGCGCGGCCCGCACCCGAATCCAAGCCGGACCCCAGGTTCGATCGAGTTGATCAATCCGTTCCCGGTTCACTCGATTCCCGATCGATTGCTTGAGAAAGGGCATTCGCTCTTCGGTGTTCCTCGCAATGAGCCACCGTGCCTGTCGGAACAAGGGCCGTAGCGTCGGAATCGCATCCCGCGCCTCGCCGAGACCATGATTCGTCGAACGAAAACCCGTCTTCATCCCCCGGCAACGCAAGAGTGCCTGAGCAAACCCTTCATCGTAAAGCGTTGACACATCCATCCCTTCGAAGCGTCGCATCACCATCTTTGCGATCGTCAAGTCCTTGGCGTTTTCACAAACCAAACTTAGCACGTCCAGCATATTCCAAAGCCGACCGTCTTCGCCAACCCGCCACTTGTGGATCGTTCCCGGGTCTCGATCCGAGGCGATCGCAATCTTATTCCATGTCAGCTTTCGATCATCCCGGTTTTCGAGTGCCTTCCAGGCGTTCCAAAGAATGTAGCTCTCAATACCTCGCAAGAATGTCTCTCGAAGCGATTCAGATGTCTGATTCATACAAAGGTGGCGCGTCGCGCCATGGCGCTATTTACGTGATTGAGTGGTTTGAAAGCCGCGATACGATCCCGACTGCAAACGCACTTAGTGTCCTGTCGTGTCACTGCCTGGAAATACCCTCCAGGAACGCGTCGCGAACTTACATCGGGAGCAAACATGTCTCAAGTTTTCTACAACGTTCGTCCGTTGCCTGCTCTGGCATGGGTGGTGATCGCATCATTCCTTGCTTACTCCGACTGCTACGCTGGGGTCATTGCGATTCATAGTGGATCGAATGACCCGGTCGCGGAGGGCTTTCTTGGTCCGGGCGGCGGTGTCAACGTCGCACCAACGTTCGGCGATCAAGGGTTCGCGGCGTGGTCCATGGACCACAACGGAGGACCAACGAGCCTGTACCGGTCGAGTCCGCTTTCGGCAAGCGAGCTACAACTCGTTGATGATTTCGGCTGGACCATGCGAGTGCGTGCCCGCGTCACGCGGAGTTCAACGTTCGAAAACAATCTTGCCACGTTTTTTAGCGATGGCAACAGGCGGTACGACTTGTTGCTTGGTTTGAATTCCGCCGGTGTTACTTTCGCCCATCTCAACGATCAAGTGATCACTCCCACGAACACGCCAGGGCAAACTTTCGTACTCGACGGGTCAGGCAGTTCCTATCATCTTTTCGAATTGGTCTACGACGCCAGTGTCGGGTCGGCTGATCTGTTCGTTGACGGATTGGAAGTGATTTCCGACTACGCCGGTCACGATGACTTTGTCCCCGCGAGCGGACTCTATTTTGGGACCGCAAACGGGTCAGCCGGGAACTTCAATCTTGTCAGCCTCGAGACGAATGCGGTGCCCGAGCCCGCCAGCGCGCTCGCGTTTGCGTCGATCGGGTTGGGGCTACTCGTCCGGCGAAGACGACGGTAACCGCCGCAACTTGGCGAAAGTTCTCGTTGACGCGTAGACTTAAAACCAGTCACGCGGCGGTCTTCGCTGGATGACTGGTCCGCGAACCTGTGTCCCGGGCATTCAAGTCAGATCATCGACGGTATAACGGCGGAGAATCGATTCGACTCCGCCCAGATGTACCAAGATGACTCAAGATTTTTTTCAGTCCGTTTGCGAGACCGCTCGTCGAGCAGCTGTTTATCATTCCATTGCCGACACGCTCGAGTGGGACGAGCGCACGCAGATGCCACGTGCGGCAGGCGAGTTTCGAGCCACACAGGTTGCCGAACTTCGATCGGCGGCGCATCGCCTTCGAACGAGCACGGAGTATGGCGATCAGCTCGCGGAACTCGATTCAAACGACAACCAGAGTGAGCGACACTCCGACCATTCCGCAATCGTCCGGTGCCTTCACCGCGACTGGCAACGCGATTGCAAACTTCCAACCGAGTTTGTCGCGGAACTCAGCGTTGCGACCAGCCGCGGTCAACAGCTTTGGGAGCAAGCTCGCGAGGAGGACTCATTCGCAGTCTTTCGTGATGCACTCGACACAGTGATCCAGCTCAAACGCGAAGCCGGCGCTCGAATGTCGGAAGGCACGGATCGCACCAACTATGAAGCTCTGCTGGACGAGTATGAACCAGACGCATCCATCGCCGATCTCAACCCTGTGTTCTCGGACCTCAAGTCTCGATTGACCGAATTGATCAAGCGAATCGGAGACGCGCCACGTCGGCCCAATGTCGATTTGCTTCGCCGCGAGTTTCCGGTCGATGACCAGCGGGCGTTCAGCGAATTCGCCGCGGAGGCGGTCGGATTCGATTTCCAGCGAGGGCGGCTCGACGAAACCGTCCATCCATTCTGCACGACGTTGGGTCCAAACGACTGCCGCATCTTGACACGTTACGACGCTCATTGGTTCCCAACCAGCTTCTATGGAACCTTGCACGAAGCCGGTCACGGACTCTACGAACAAGGCCTTCGCTCCGATCAATTCGGACTGCCCTCGGGAAGCTACACCTCGCTCGGCATCCATGAGTCGCAGTCACGGTTGTGGGAGAATCAAGTCGGACGCAGTCGCGCGTTCTGGACTTGGTTGTACCCCGAGGCCGTTCGTCGAGTTCCGTCTCTGTTCGACGGCGTTTCGATTGATGAACTTTACTTCGCGATCAACAACATCGAGCCCAGCTTGATTCGCGTTGAAGCCGATGAAGCCACGTACAACCTTCACATCCTGATTCGATTCGAGCTGGAACAGGCGTTGATCGATGGAGCGTTGACCGTTGACGATTTGCCTCAAGCCTGGGACGACGAATACGAACGATGTTTGGGGATTCGCGCCTCAAGCCCGAAACAGGGTGTCCTCCAAGATGTCCACTGGAGTTGCGGATTGATCGGGTATTTTCCAACCTATACGCTCGGCAACCTCGCCGCGGCGCAACTCTTCGCGGCGGCCGAGCAACAACTCGGTGACCTTGCCACCTCGTTCGAAAAGGGAGAGTTCTCCGGACTGCTCGAGTGGCTTCGCGACAACGTTCATCGCCACGGTAGAAACTACTCCGGCGCCGAGCTCGTTCAGAATGCGACCGGTGCGTCGCTCTCCGCCGACTCGCTGATGCAGTACCTGGAGGCAAAGCTCGCTCCGCTTTACGGCATTTGATCCGCTGAGGAGCGTGAGCACGAGTAAACTGAAGGACGAGCCCTAGCAAAGCGCACCCGGATACAAATCTCGCCCGTACGCGAATTCGACACCAACGCAGCAACTCAGCCAAGTTCCTCCAACGCCGTGCGGTGTAGACGTTACCATTTCCGCATCTGTACCGAATTCGGATGGTACGGCCACGCTGGCTGCGTATTGATTAATCCATCTCCCCAGCTGGTAGAGTAAGTTCGCGCAATCTTTACCCTCAAAAGACATGCCCAAAATGGGATTGCAAGCCAACTTGCACAGATGACTCTTCGCCAGTACCGCTATGTCGGGCCAGCCGAGATTCGCGATGCTGCGATGGACTCGTCGCCAGCGGGCACCGCGATCGACTGCGCGGAGGACCTTGCTTGGTGGATTGCTTCCCAGGCAGACGAAGCGCAGCCGGACGGCTCTTTGATTGCCACCTTCGTGATCGCCGTCGACGGAACGTTGTTGTTGGCACCGCGACGGTCCGAACACGTTGCCTGTGCCGGAGGCGGACCGGTGCTGTCGGCAGGCGAGATCACATTTTCCACGCGACCGGAAGTCATCGAGGTTTCCAACCAATCGACCGGATTCTGCCCCGAACCCGAGTCCTGGGCTTCAGTCGCCGAGGCCCTCGACGCCATTCCCGTTCCACGCCCCGACGACTTCACGACGAAGGTTTTATTTCGACGCTGCCAGTCGTGTGGCGAACGGAATCTCGTCAAGGACGGCTGGTTCGTGTGTG
>JBCBLJ010000798.1:0-3862 GCA_038520195.1 Planctomycetota bacterium | reverse complement strand
GGGCGACGTTACGTCGCCCGCTTCGGTGGTACCTGGGTTGAACAAAGAGACAACCCCGACAGCGGCGACCCCGAAGTTCGACTCAAGCCGCTCGATGAGTTTCGATCTCAGGTGGAATCGGCCGGTGAGTTCATTATGGTCCCCGGTGAAGAGATCAGCGATCGCGCGGAGGGCAAACCCGTGCACATCAACGCAACCAACTTGGCCGCCGTCATCAAACCGGCTCGGGGCGCAACGGTCCGCGAAGCAATGGCCAACAACTTACGGATCATCTTGCAACACGAGAAAGACCACGGTCGTCAGCTGTTACCGCACCTGAACCATCCAAACTTTGGCTACGCCGTTACCGCCGAAGATCTCGCGGCGGTGACCGACGAACGGTTCTTCGAGGTCTACAACGGTCACCCCGCGGTCAATCATCTCGGGGACGAAGATCATCCGAGCGTCGAGGCGATCTGGGACCAAGTCAACGCCATTCGACTCCAAGCCGGCGCGGCACCGCTGTTCGGAGTCGGCACCGACGACAGTCATGAGTATCACGGGGTGAAAGGGTCGCATCCCGGCCGGGGATGGGTGATGGTCAAAAGCATGTATCTCAGTCCGGAGCACCTCATCCGCGCGATGAAACGAGGCGACTTCTATGCCTCCAGCGGCGTCGAATTGAGATCAGTGGCCTTCGATCCGGAGAAGCGCCAACTCCGCGTTGACGTCGCCGGTCTTGAAGGAGTCGCGTTCACCACGGAATTCATCACTTCTACCGCGAACGACGTCGGCACCGTAGTCGCCACCTCGTCCACGCTTTCGTCGACCTACCAGATGAAACCCGGTGAACTTTACGTGCGAGCCCGCGTCACGAGCGAACAGGCGCACGCTGACCCTTCCTTTCCCGACCAAAAACAGCAAGCCTGGACGCAGCCGGTCGGCTGGCAGCGTCCTGACCGATGAGCTGCGGGAGTTACGTTTCACATGTCAGAAGACTTTGATCCCGCCAAGCATCGTCAGTTGCTTGAGCTGCTCGAGTCCAATCAAAAACTCGAGGCCATCAAACGCTATCGCCAGTGGACACGTTCATCGCTACTGGACGCGAAGAACGCGATTGAGCAATTGCGAGAGACCGGTACGCTTCGGTGGCCGAAACAGGCGAAGGATTCTCTCGAGGATGCCGAGATGGACGAAGTCCTCGAAGCAATCGAGCGCGGCCACAAGATCGAAGCGTGCAAGATCTACCGGACGTACGCCGGCTGCTCGTTGAAGGAAGCGAAAGACTTCGTCGAAGACTTGATGGGCGAGCTCGGTCACGCGTCCGCCAAGACCGGTTGCTTGGCGCTCTTCATCGCCAGTCTCCTCGCATCCTTCGCGACGGCGGCGATGTTGGCGTAAGTCGCCGATGCCGGAATCCGGGAACGTCCGATCTCAGGCGTCGCGGACCTGGTCTTTGCCCGATTCGGACACCGTCGCAGTCCACCGGTCGCGTTCGCCTTGCGGCTTCAACCGGACCAGGCCCGCCCCTCTCCCGTCGCGACTCTCATGCGGCGATCTTTCTGATCGGGTTTAAAGAGACAAAAATTCTGGGCGGATTTTCCGCAGCGATTGGTGTGGGTTCGCAGTAAGGCTCGTGCGGCGATGCTTGCTGCGTGGTTCCCCACTCTTTTGCTGATCGAAAACGCCATGAGTCATTCCCTGGCTGGCCACTCCCGATTCCTTCGAGCCTTGCCCAAACGGACCCGGCAAAAGCGGCGTCGTTGCCTGCTTGAGTCGCTCGAATCGCGGCAACTCTTGAGTGCCAATCCGCTCACGAGCGCACAGAAGGAAACGCTACAAAACCACCTCGCAAGCTTGGAGGACTTCGCTTCGCACGCGGAATCAGTCTCCGCCCTGGGTGATCCATTACCGATCATTGAGCAGTCTTATCTGGCAAATCTCGACATCTCCGACGTCATCCGCGACCAACTGGTGACGCCCGTGACCGACTTCATCGCGGCGGGAGACGCCTCGCTGAGTTCGGACGACATCGCGACATTTATTTTGAATGATCTCGGCGGCAGTTTCACGGGACTCGATGTACGCATCGGACCTACCAGCGCCGAGGACGCGGCTGGTAAGCTGGTTTTTGACACGACGCTCTATGCCAACCGCAGTGTCAACTACTCCGCTGACCTCGGCGAAACGGCCGCGGGTCTGAGTGTTCGACTGACCGGCCCAACCGAATCACAGATCGATTTTGGATTCAAACTGGACTTGCAGTTTGGCATCGATGCGTCCGGCGACTTCTTCACCGTGATCGATGAGTTTGTGCTGTCGGCCGTCGATGCCGTCCAAGTCGTCGCGGAGGCTCCCATGCCTGAGGCGAGCGAAATCACCGAAGATGTCACGCTCAGCCTCTTGATCAACGACGAGACGAACGTCACGTTCATTCTGCCGGCCCACTCGGACGGCAACGAAACACCGCTGATCGAACGTGTGAACGCCGCGTTGTCAGGACCTCTCGACCGAGTCGGTTTTGCGGGCGGCGTCGTCGCAGCGAACGACGGCGGCAGGCTGGCCTTGCGAGCGGTGTCACCCATAATTCAATCGGTCGCGCTTTCGGGCGACGCGGGAACTTCGACCCTGGGCTTTCCCGCTCGCTCCTTTTCGTCGACGACGTTTGAACCGCTCGCCGAGTACGGATTGTTGGAACTCGTTGGCGAAGCGGCCGCAATCGCGGTCGATGGAACGCTTGTGGTGACGGCCGATGACGGAGGCGACGGACGATTCAGCGCATCGGAGCTGTCTGGCTCTCCGAGCCTATCGTCATTCGCAGAGGGTGCCGCAAATGTTCGCGTGAAAGTTCGTCCGACCTTCGAGGGAGCAATCATCGCTTCAGCTCCGACAATCGATGTCGTCAACCCGCTGGTGTTCGGCGCCTCGCCCACATCCGTCACGCTCGATGACTTTGAAGATCTCGACGGCCTCCATGACGAAGTCACGACGACACTGCGAGATGGATTCGCGTCGGTCAGGCGATTTGGTGAGCGACTGGAGACCGAAACCGACTACGCGAATTCGTTGCCGACGTTCGACACGAGCACTGGATGTCTCGTCAATCTGGATGACTTGTTGAGGACAAAACTTGAGAAACCCGTGAACGACTTGCTCGATGCGGAGCCGCGGCCGAGTTGGGAGCAAGTCCAAGCGACACTGGAGAGCGTCCCGGGCGTGACCGTCACGGGGCTCACCAAGCTGTCAGACCTTGCGACCCTGGATCTTTCGGTCACCGAAACCCGCTCGAGCAACGAGACGTTCGCGATCGGGCAGACCGCAATCGACGCCGGGTTGATCGTGGATGACGCCGCGTTACCTGCGATCGAGTTGATTAGTAGCGTGACCGCAGACCTGCAAATCGAAATCGACCGACGCCGAACCGCGGCACCGCTCGAATCATTCGGTGTCCGGTTCGATCAACTCGACACACAACTAACGGCCAATGAATCGCTCAGTTTTGAGGGTCGTGTCGGTTTGCTGGATGTTTCGATCGGTCCAGCGTCGGCCAGCCTCAACGCCACACTCGTGACCGACGCCAGCGCTCCTCGCACCGCGGGCGAACTCGTCGAGATGCCGATCGACGCGTTCGTGACGACGACTGCGAATGGTGGCTACACGCTTGACCTTCCCGTTACGGGCTCGATCGGCGATCAAACGTTGAACGGATCGCTGGCACTTCAAGCGGGGAATGTGTTCGATGGCTCGCTCGAACTTCAGCCGACCGCGTTCGATACCTTCGATGATTTCCGAGCCTTCACAACGGGCGATCTCGTCGGCGGTCTCGAGCAGTTTTCCGGATGGCTGGCCGACTTCGCGGCCGAGCATCTCGGCGAAGACTTGC
>JBCBLJ010000914.1:0-3161 GCA_038520195.1 Planctomycetota bacterium | reverse complement strand
CTCGGAGGGGAAGGGGGAACACTGATCGATACGGATCAGCAAAGCCACGAAAGGAGAGGTTCAGAGGAGGGGGGACCACTAATCGACACTGATCCGCACTCATTGGTTGAGGGTGGGGTAACCACGAAATACGCCAAAGACACGAAAGGAGAGATTCAGAGCAGTGAAGGAGCACACATCCACAGCGGCATCGCCTGTCCTTCCGGATTAGAGAAGATTAGTGTCGATCAGTGTTTCCCCCTCTCTCCGTGGTCCCACAGCCGATGTGTGTTCCCCTCACTGATCAGGCGGCTTCGGCTTTCTTTCGCGGCGTGATCGCGAAGGCGGCGATCAGGAGCACCAACACGCCGCCGACGAGAGCGATCTGCCAAACACGCAGCCGTCGCTGGAGAGCGAAATCGAGGTCCAGTGCGAGCGGAGCGTTTTCGGCGACTTGAACCGTACGCCGGAACGTGTAGACCGTCCCTTCTTCCGGAAGGCTAATCAAGATTGCTTGTGGCGCAGGTTCGGTCGTGCGCTGGTGTTGCACCAATCGAACCGCAATCTGCTGCAAGACCTTGTTGTCTTCGGAGGTGTTTCCTTGCAGGAGTTGGCTCAGCTGCTGAGGCCGGAAGTTGAGGTCGTTGAGCTGCAACACGGGGTTGTCCGCCGCCGCCTGACGCAATTGTTTGTTATCCAAGATCGTGGAGTCGGTGTTGTCCAGATAAAGACGCTGTCGGCGTGTGTTGAGTCCGACGATCGCTTGCTGCGTTTGCAGGTTTTCAAGCTGAACGCGGGCGTCTTCGTTGGAGGCGGCGTCGAGCGCGTATTGATTGGCGACGCTGTTCAACGCACGTTGAGCCTTGCTCTGTTCTCCGGCTTGGAGCAGCGCGTTCGCTTGTTCGAGCAACTGCGCGGCTTGCTGAGCCTGTACCTGACGCTTGCCGCTCACTTTCGAAAGGTAGGCGCTGCGATCGTTGCCGGCTTGCGCGATTTCACGCACCAGCTCAAGGTTGCCTTCGTCGTCGGTAAGCTCAAAGCCTTTCGGGGCAATCACGTTCCATTCAATGTTTTCCAACGGGACGTTCATTTCGGGACTGATCAGGTTAAGGCTCGCCAATTGATCGCCGGTGAGCGAGTACACAAAACGTACGCTGGCGGTTCGGTCATCCATGCCCGGAAGGATGTAGAATTGCCACGCGTTGCTATTGCCGCCGAGCCGGATCGAATTGACGCTCTCGCCGTTGACAAAGATATTGAAAAGCTCGCCACCCTCGGGAAGCCCCACCGTGAGACTGCTCCGCTGAATAACCTCCATCGTCATGTCGACGGACGTCAACTGATCGCCGGTGGGTGACAATACCGTCGTCAGGATTCCATTCGCGACACGCAACTTCAGGGCATCCGCTAGCGAATGCCGATTGACGAGGACACCGAGCGTCTCCGCAGGCGCGACCGCACGCAGGACGAGCGCCGGCGCGGTTCGGTTGCCCGACTCGCGAAGCATCTGGGGCACGGCGTTCCAATCCGCTCGCTGCCATCCGAGCGTGAGCGCGTCATGTTCGAGCTCGAGCCGTCCGCCGGCCCGGATTCCGTAGAAGTAGTTGATCTGTCGTGCTTGCGGAAACTCGATCGGCGAAAGTGTTTCGCGATCGCTGACTCGTTCGCCTCGGCGTTCGTATTCAATGCGGAATGGAACGGTGCCGACAACGCGGCGTTTGAATTGAACTTCCCAGAGTTCCGAGTCTTCGGCGGTGCGAACAAAATCGCTGACGATATCTCCGGTCGCACGAAGTGTTTTGATGACATCTTCGTCCGTCATCGGGAGCTTCACTTGAAGACTCCGAACCGAAGCGTTTTGAACATTGAAATTCGCGATCAGGTTGGTCCGTGTTTGGCCTTCTCGGACCGTCACTTCATGAAGCAATTGGCCGGTGATCCAAGGGTCGAGCTTTTCGATCCCGAGGACAAGACTCCAATCTCGCTGAAGCAATCGAAAGGCGAGTGCTCCCTGGGCGCTGCCGCCCATCGAACGCGGGTCTGATTCCGAGACGTTTTGACGGGTGACAGTGCGTAGCCGAATTCCAGTCGTCGGGCGAACCACTAGGTCACCGGTTTGTCGTGTTGCGCCAGTAAGCTCGAATCGGGGTAGATTCCATTCGGTCGCATCGACGGGAGCGGCGCCAGTCAACGTGACCGAGAAGTTTTGCGCCCCGAGCGTCTTCCCGTTTAAGTGCAAGATGATATTTCGACCGTTCTCGTCGCTGAGTTCCGACCAGTGATGCAACGCCGCACCGCTTAACGATTCGACTTCGAGCCCGTCGGGAAGCGGAAAACTCAATTGGAACAAACCGGCACGCGAGATTTCGGCGACAAAGTTGATGCCCAGTACCACGCGTTCGTCGCCGAGCGAGAGCACTTGCTTGCTGATCACGCGAACCTCGGGCGCGACAGGACCGACGCTCAGCGACAATTGCCCGCCGCCCGCTCCGTAACGATAGACTCGATGCAGCACCGCCTGCAGGTTGTTGAGCAACGAGCCATCAAAGTCACCCAAGTTCACGGCCGACATCTGCTCGGCTTCGAGCGTTTCTGGTTGAGCATCGGGTCCGAACGCGACCGCGATCAAGCCGACCTCGCCATCGGCATCGATGACCTTGATCGGCGCAAGCGTTAGCTCGACCGGCAGCGGGTCCAGGCCGCGTTGGGTTTCGATGAGTAAGTCGAAGGTCTTGGATTGAGCCGGCTCGATCTCAATCGTGAGCTGACCTTGGTCCGCATCGAACTGCCAAGCCCCGACGGGGCCTGCGACGGAGCTGACGGTCAGTCCCGGTGGGACGTTCACTGTCAGCTCACCGACTTGGCCCTGCGAAGGCCGGATTTGCAAGCGATGACGTCCGTCGACAACGCCTGGCCCGGTGACATACAGGTTGGAGGCCTCCACAAAGAACTGGGTCGCCTCGGTGGTCACGTCCCGGGCTTTGGGTCGAAACACGATCGGGGCCGCCACGGGCCCAAGCAGAATCTTTGCCTCGGTGATTTGATCGCCTTCGGTCGATTCGACACGCATCGCACTGGCGCAAACCACATCCCAGCCGGCTTGATCGTAGCGGAGTTCAACCGTCTGCAGCGCCGCCGGTCCGGTCAGAACCGGCAAACCGGCCACCGGCTTGACGGCCTCG
>JBCBLJ010000156.1:0-13083 GCA_038520195.1 Planctomycetota bacterium | reverse complement strand
TAGTTTCGGTGGCTCGATCGGCTACATGGCTCCCGAACATTTACACGCCATTTCAGCAATCGGGCTCGAGGAGGTGGAAACGGTCGGACCGCGCGCCGATCTGTATTCGCTCGCGATCCTGCTGTGGGAAGTCTGGCGTGGGTGGCGACCATTTGAACTCGATGAGAATCCGAAGTCGTGGACGGACGCCGTCGCACAACAGCTGAAGGCGCGGGGCGAACCGATCGCACCAACGACCGGTCATCACGATGCGATTTCTCGGCTTCTCGAAACCACACTTCGCTCGGCGCTACGCAAAGGCGCCGAAGAACGGATTGGCTCGGGCAGTGAGTTTGCCGCCCGACTGAAACTCGCGCTCCACCCGGACGCCGCTCGCCTCTTCGATCCCGAAAACGGGACCTGGCAGCGATGGCTTACTCAACAGAATCCATGGTGGGTCGCGTCGCTGGTGATCCTCGTTCCGAACCTGATCGCCGGAGTCTTTGGCCGTATCTACAACGAGTTTGATTCGCTGGGACCGCTCTTAAAGGTCGGCGAGACACAAGCCACGTTCAACACGGTTTCCAACTCGATCAACCTGGTAGCCTTCCCGTTGGCGGTCGGTCTCGTTTTGTATTTCACACGCGCGGTGGTCCATGGCCTACGGGCGTCGGAAAACGAAAAGCCCAGCGAAGAACATCTGTTCGCGGCGTTGCAATTGGCTCATCGCGCGGCGGTCATCGGCGGGATCCTGTGGTGTGTGGCGGCGGTGCTGTATCCGTTCTTGTTTTCGATCCTGTTCGAACAGTTCGGGCTCCGCGAGGTCCTGCACTTTTTCCTGTCACATGTTGTCTGTGGTGGGGTCGCGGCAATCTATCCATTCTTTGGTTTGACGATCTACGCAACCACCGTGCTCTATCCGCAGATGGTTCGCTCGACTCTCGACGATGCTCGTTTCGACGAACGGATGGCGCGGCTCATGCTGCGAGCCGAGCGGTACCTGTACCTGGCTTGCCTGGTTCCACTTGTTGGTGCGGCGCTGTTGTTGATGAGCAACGGCGACCAAGCCAAGGCGGTGATGCTGATCGCGATCGCGCTGACGGGGCTCGGTCTGCTGGCAGCATTCTCGGCCTATCGGTTGATCGCGCGGCAGTGCTCTCAGATGGCCGTCATGCTTTCCAAGCGAAAAGACTCGGTGATTCCCGGTCTATAGCGTTCTAGTACGCGCCCTGCATCGAGCGAACAATTCGATAACGAAGAGAAACCCGCGCGGATCATTCCGCACGGGTTTCCGAGTTTCAGACGGCTTGCAGGAGGTCCATTTCCTTTGCCAACCGCTTACGAGCCACGTGCAGACGCCGCTTGATCGTTCCGATCGGTGCGTCGAACTCGTCACTCATTTCGATCAGCGTGCGACCGTTCAAATAGAACGCGGTGAGCGTCTCTTGGTCCAGCGCGCCCAATCGATCGATGCCGTTACGCACCGCTTCCGCTTGTTCGCGGCTTTCGGCAACGTCTTCAGGCGCGTTCTCGGTCACGCAAGTCGCTTCCAGCGTCTCCGGATCGCAGGCGACCGCGGAGCGATTTCGCGTCATGCGGTTGATTGCCATGCGGTGAACGATCTGACGCAACCAACCGCCGAATGCTTCGGGCACTCGAAGCTGGCTGATCTTTTGCATCGCTTGGATGAAAACGTCTTGAGCCAACTCGTCAGCCTCGTCGGCGTTACGAACACGGCTCATCGCGCCGGCGACGATCGCCGGTCGGTAACGGTCGAACAATTCACCGAACGCGTCGCGGTCACCCGTTTGGGCACGAACGACCAATTCAGCAACGGTCAATTCTCGCAAATCGATTTTGATTTCGGTAGTGATAGTCATCGCTCTCGGTTCCTTCCGAGGCCGGCGTTGGCGTTTCTCTGCCGGAGTGCCAGCCTTCGGTGATGGTCGTTTCGACAACGTGTCGAGTGACCAGGGTTTGGTTTTGTTGGCGAGCCGCCACGGACGCGAGCGAAACGACAGGGTGTCGATTTTTGCTTCGTGCCGTAGGCAGCTGATGGATATCGCATTGCCAAATCGATTTGGCGATTCGGAGCGTCGAGCGAATTGATTGCGGCGAACCGCGGAATTCAGATCCGTCGTAAACGGATCACGACGCCGAACCATGACAACGCACCTCGGAATTCATCCCGGGTGAGCGGCCGTCGGTTTGGCAGTGGCGGGTGCGAAATTTCGCGTCCCGTTTCAGCCGTTCCTGAGTCTCAGGTCAGCTATGCCACGGAGGACCGACCGGCCGATTCCGGCTAGCGGCAAACGTTTCCGTTTACCATTGCCGCCGGGTTCACCATTGGTGGTCCACAGGGACAAACTCGGGGAATCCGGGTCGGACCAGCCGACATGACTCCCTGAATACGAATGCATCCCTGGCGATACGCACGCCATACAGAGGTGGAGGCCCGTCAGGCGCGCAAACGTATCGACGCTGGAAATCTCACGGACGCCGGCCAATTGCAGGGCGCGTGTGACTGCTGCGATGATTTGTTGTTGACGCATCTCGAACCTCCCGGCACCAAAACGGTGCGGCGTGGAGCAAAGAAATAAAACGGCGAGTCAACCGAAACGCCGACGGAACCCCTGGCTTGTCTTGCGAAAACAAGCACAACGGACCGTTAGCACATCCCTCGGCGGAACTCACACACCTACATTAACCGTAACGCAGGTAACGGCTGGATGCCAGCGAAAATCAGGCGGACATTCCAACTGTCGCAGGTCTAGATGCACTCACCATGCCTAGGTTCGCGATAAAACCCGAAGATTCTTTTTTATGTCTCCCGAACTGCCAAATCCCAACGAATTCGCCACCTTTCGGGATCGAATTTCAAGCGAAATCACGCGATTTGGCGGCGATGCACTCGAAATCCTCTTTCCGTCGACCTGCCGACTGTGTGAGCAAAATGTCGGCCCCGCGGAAGATTTTTGTCGCAAGTGCCGGGCCCGATTGGCCGGTTCTGAAGAAAGGATGAAATCTTCCTGTCGGCGTTGCGGACTTCCCGGCGCGGGACTCGCAGCGTTGCCATCGGACGCCACCACTGCGGAGAGCTGCCCGACCTGCGAAGACAAGAAGTTGGCGTTTGACCGATGCATTGCCCTGTGGACTTACGATGAACTCGTGCGAACGGCCGTGATCGCAGCAAAATACGGCAATCGAGCCTCCCTCGCCGACGCGCTCGGGCGCTGCCTCGGGGATCGCTGCGTAGCCGACCTAAAAAGTGATCCCGCCGACTGGGTCACCTCGGTACCGACGCCCCTTCTCCGACGTGTCCAACGGGGTCGCGGCGGCAGTCCGATTCTTGCCGAAGCCGTGACTCGCCGACTTCAAAAGGCCCCCGATTCGAGGGTGCACATGCGAAACCTCCTGACGATCACGCGTGCCGTCAAAAAACAGGCCCTACTGAGTGAAAAAGATCGACGCGCGAACATTCACGGTGCTTTTCGGGTAATAAGACAGCGGCTGGTGAACAGAAAGCATGTGCTCTTGGTCGACGATGTCATGACCTCCGGTGCCACCGCCGATGAGATTGCGACCATACTGAAGCGGTCGGGAGCGCGTCGCGTGACCGTTGCAGTCGTTGCCCGCGCCTGTGGAACTTGACCCGGGAGACAGTTTGGTGTGAATTAACGAAGTCGGGCCTACCTGCGGACCGAACCCGATCCTGGGCCGCCTCCGCATAACCCGACCGCTGTACGGAATCGTGTGCTAGCGGAAGCCTTTTTTCGCTTTTCCTCGTCGTGCGTGCCGGATGATCTTTCCGGCACGGTAACGTTTTTCAAGAGTCACCCTGAGCTCGAATCGACTCAAGTGTCCGACGTGAACGAACCTTCTGCGAAGTCCCGTACCGCCGGTTTTCGAGGCTTTGTGCTTCGTGGACTTGGCGTGGTGCTGCCACCACTACTGACGATCGTCGTCCTGATCTGGGCGTGGAACACGATCGAGTCCTACGTCCTCAAACCAACTGAGGGCCTGGTTCGCTATGCCTTCGTGCTCTACTACGAAAACTCCGAGTACACGCTCGAAGAGGTCCCTCGCTTCGCCGAGGTGCGTGATGACGGTTCATTCATCCATGGCGTGGAACGCTATGTTCCCGACCCGACCGGTCGCAAGTACATCCCCTCGTTTGTCGTCACCACGGTGGATGAAAACGCGGACTACTTCGGCAAAGACGCTCCAGAACTCGTTTCCGCGAACGCCTACTGGAATCGCTACGTTCAGGTCCACTGGCTGCCTCGGGGATTCGTTATCCCCGTTTTCTTGTTCATCTTCCTCATCATCCTGTACTTCGCAGGCCGTCTGTTCACCTTCGGACTCGGTCGCTGGTTCTTTCGCCAATTCGATATGGCGATCCTCCGCATCCCGATCGTCAACAAGGTTTACGGCAGCGTAAAGCAAGTCACCGACTTTGCTTTTAACGAACGCGAAATCGAGTTCAATAACGTCGTCCTGATCGAGTACCCCCGGAAAGGCATCTGGTCACTCGGCTTCGCGACCGGTAGCAGCATTCCGCAAATCGCCGAAGTCACCGGCGAAGAGATGCTTAGCGTTCTCATGCCGACGAGCCCGATGCCCATGACCGGCTTTACCGTCACCATCAAACGCAGCGAAGCCATCGACCTCGACATGTCCGTCGACGAGGCCATTCAGTTCGTCGTCAGTTGTGGCGTCGTCATTCCACCTCAGCGACAGCGTGGCGACTCGTCGGGCAAGCTCTCGGCAAAGTCGGGTGAGCCACTCCCCGCGCTCGCCGCCGAGTGATTCGCCATCGGTCACCGAAAGCGGGGACCGGAATCATTTCGAACCGATTGCGTCCGGGGATTGAAGATCTTGCGCGTCCGGTGTGGCTGATAAGCTTGCTCCATGGGCGGCTGAGGCGCCGCGACGGGAGCCTCGATCGGCTGGGGACTCGAGTGAAAGACATCCACCGGAGCGCCAACGACGGCACCGCAAGAGCAACCGCTCTCGCACCCACAGCTCGCCTCGATTCCACACCCCGGTTCGATTCCGCACCCGGGCTCGAGAACCTCGATCCCACATCCAGGCTCAATGCCGCATCCGGGCTCGATTCCGCAACCCGGCTCCAAGACCTCGATGCCGCATCCAGGCTCGATGAAACCACTGTCGCATCCAGAATCGCAATCCGCACATTTCAGGCCCTTCCGTGGCGCAAACTGACGCCGGGTCGTCGCGACGGGTCCGGGATCACAGCCGCAGTAGTATCCCCACAGGCTACGAGCGCCGGAGAACACCGAGCGGCACTTTCCGCAACTCTGCCCGTTGTAGTTGCCGCACGCATCACAGGGATCCACGCAATCCGCCGGATGATTGATCCACGGGTCGACGTACAACTCGCCGCAACCACTGCATCCGTTGCACGAGTCGCCGCACCCGGTCGACACGCATCCGTCGCATCCACCGGGGAATGTCCCACAACATCCGGCACCCATCGGTCCGACACAGCCGGTCGAACCGAGCAACAGCGCACCAACGATCATGATTCCGAACAAACGCGACATGGTTCTTCCGTGAAAATGCGATGGAGGGCGGCCGCGCCGGGGCGCAACCGTTGACCCTATCGTCATCGGCTACGCAATCCGTAAAGTTCAACATTTTGTGCATCTGGTTTGTCGTTTTTGACACCGAACTGGCCAACCATTGCCGATGGCTCTTCCAATCGACGATTGAGTTTCGCTATGGTCACCGCGCATCGGCTACGGTGCTGCGGGAACCGAAGTCCCGCGGACAAGAACGATGTCAGCTCCATTTCGTGGTCCCGACGGAACTTGGTTTCACAGCGTTTGTTTCACGCGCGCAAACAGAGAAGTGTGCCGCCATGGCTCTCCGTCCATCCGATCAAACCACCGCTGTTGGCAAACGTGATGGACGGGCTGCGCCAACCGTCTTGCCGTTCCAATGCCCCAACGCCATCGCGCTGCCGACGTCGGTGTTGCTTTGGTTTGCGCTGATGCTGCTATTGACGGTCCCGATCACAACCCTCGTCGATATTCCCGTCGCCCACTGGTTCGCCGCAAATCAATTGCCGCGCGAGCTTGGCAACGCCATCGAACTGACGCGCGTCTTCTCACACGGAGGCTCGGTTGCCTTGATCTTGGTGGGCATCTTCCTGATGGCTCCCAACTTGCGTTGGCATCTGCCTCGGCTTGCCGTCATGGCCATCGGTGCCGGCGCGATCGCAACACTCGTCAAGATGTTCGTGTTGCGTCCACGACCGACGGGCCTGGACCTCTCGCTTGCCAACCACGATTCGGCTTGGCTCTGGGCGTTCGACTGGACGCTGTCGCAAGTAACAACGTTCGACGCCAGCACGAGGGCGTTTCCGAGCGGAAACGTCGCCACCGCCACCGCCCTGACGGTCGGACTCTGGACCGTCCTACCGCGCGGGAAATGGCTCTTTTTCGTGATCTGCTTCGGCACGGCCATCCAGCGACTCGCCTGCGGCGCACACTTTCCGAGCGACATCGTCGGCGGCGCTGCGTTCGGTTTGCTTTGGTCCTATACCTGCATGCACCCAAAGTTGCTCGGAAGCCTGTTCGATAAGATGCAACCTGAATCCGAGCGAAAGAGACGAACCGGTCGGCACGACGATGACCTCGTGCCGCTCGATCAGCAGGCGGCCCAAACGCCGGCACGCCGGGCAGCGTAGCGAGATCTCCGCATCGCCTTTGGCTCCGAGCTACACTCTCGGGGAGACGAATTCGTCCGTCGCCTTCCCCGCGGTGATGCCCCAAACCGGGTGCCCCGGGGGACTCTCACACCGTCTCTCCGCAACGGCTTGCCAATGCCCCGCCCACTGAAAATGCCCCGACCAGTCGCGCTCGTTTTGTGCCTGCTCGTCGCCCCCGCGTTCCGCGCCGATGGCGACGAATCATCGCCAACTCGACTCACGCTCGACCAAATCTACAAGTCGTCCGAATTCGATGAGCTCTCGATCAATTGCCAGTGGCTACCCGATGCGGGTGGCGATGCGGCCTACACACTTCTGAAGACTGTCGACGAAGACTCTCCAGGGAAGGCCATCGTCAAAATCGACGCCGCCTCCGGAGAAGAAGTCGTCTTGGTTTCCGTTTCGGATCTCACGCCCGCGGGCCAGAGCCGGCCGCTCGTCGTTGAATCGTATCAGTGGTCCGACGACCTCGCCCGTTTGTTGATCTACACCCAGTCCAAGAAAGTGTGGCGACGCAACACGAGGGGCGACTACTGGGTTCTGGATCGTGGATCGGGACAACTCAGTCAGCTCGGCGGAGAGGCAAAACCGTCGAGCTTGATGTTTGCCAAGTTCTCACCCGACGGTGACCACGTTGGCTATGTCCATGATGGGAATGTCTACGTCCAAGACTTGACCAGTGGAAACATCAAGCAACTCACCGCTCGAGAAAACGATCGCATCATCAACGGAACGTCCGACTGGGTTTACGAGGAAGAGTTCTCCCTGCGCGACGGCTTCCGATGGAGTCCCGATGGAGCGTCGATCGCGTTCTGGAGATTTGATACCCGAAGCGTCCAAGACTTCACGCTCATCAACAACACCGACGCGCTTTACCCGACAACCAAACGCTTTGCGTATCCGAAGGTCGGCACGCGGAACTCGTTGGTCCGAATCGGCGTTGTCGATATCAAGTCTGCCGACATCCGCTGGACTCCGATCGTCGGCGATCCAGAGAAGAGCTACGTCCCGCGCATCCAGTGGATCGATCGCACCGGCGAACTCGTCGTCCGAGAAATGAATCGATACCAAAACACCGAACAGATTCATTTGCTGAACTTCGACAACGACACTCATCGCGTCCTTCACAAAGAAACTGAAGAAGCGTGGATCGATTTACAGGATGAACTTCATTTCGCCGACGACGCGGAGTCGTTCTACTACCTCAGCGACGCTGATGGGTGGCGTCACCTTCGTGGCCTTTCGGTTTTTGGTGACCAGAATTGGGAACCGATGGCGGACCAACGGTACGACGTCGTTGAATTGGTCGATGTGGTTTCGTCGGCTGACAAGGAAATCGTCTACTTTATCGCCTCCCCCGAATCGGCGATTGACCGTTATCTCTTCCAGATCGACACCGCGTCAAAAGCGATCCAAAAGCTCACGCCCGAAGGAGAGTCTGGCACACACGCTTATCAGATCTCACCGGATGGCCGTTTTGCGATTCATCGCGTGAGCACCGCGGACCGACCGACGAGGACGGAATTGGTTTCGCTGCCGAACCACACCGTCATTCGCACGCTCGAAGACAACGAAAAACTCGCGGAGTCGATCGAGGCATTGGATCGCGCGGACACCGAGTTCCTTCAGATCGATATTGGAGAGGTCCGGCTCGACGCGATGTGCATGAAGCCGGCTGACATGGACCCCAGCAAAAAGTATCCGCTGATTGTCTACGTCTACGGGGAACCCGCCGGAAGCACGGTGATCAACCGTTGGGGCGGACAGCGCGGACTGTGGCACACCTATCTCAATCAACTCGGCTACGTCGTTGTCAGCATCGACAACCGCGGAACCAAGACGCCTCGTGGTCGCGAATTTCGCAAGTCGGTGTATCAAAAGATCGGTACGATCGGCCCCAACGATCAAGCTGCCGCCGTCACGCAGTTGCTCAAGGACCGCCCTTACCTCGATGCCGAGCGCGTCGGCGTCTGGGGTTGGAGCGGCGGCGGTTCATCGAGCTTGCACGCGATCTTTCGGTTCCCCGATCTCTACCACACCGCTGTATCGATCGCCCCCGTCGCCAACCAACGTTACTACGACACGATCTACCAGGAACGGTACATGGGATTGCCCAATGAGAACGTCGATGGCTTTCGAAACGGCTCACCCATTCAATTCGCACATCAGCTAAAGGGAGACCTGCTGCTGATTCACGGAACCGCGGACGACAACGTTCACTACCAAGCCACTGAACTGTTGGTCGACAAGCTGATCGAGCGGAACAAGGTGTTTGAGATGTTCGTGTATCCCAATCGAACGCACTCGATTTCGGAACGAACCAACACGCGACGTCACCTGATGACGATGGTCACGAAATTCTTCGAGCGGACACTGCCATCGGGGCCTCGCTGAGAGTTATTCGCGGAATCGGTAGCCGACCCCGCGGACTGTTTCGATCAGGTCGGCGGCGTCGCCCATCTTCTTTCGCAAAGCGCGGACGTGGACATCGATGGTTCGATCCAAGACCACGGTGTCCTCGCCGAGCGCCGCGTCGACCAATTCACTGCGACCAAACGCGCGACCGGGTTGCCGAATCAGTGTGTCCAACAAACGGAACTCACTCTTGGTCAACCTGAGTGGCTCGTCGTCGACGGTCACAACGAAACGTCGTCGATCCACCGTGACGTTGCGATGCGTCGCCGACTCGTGGTCATCGAGGATCGGTTCGCGGCGTCGCAAAAGGGCTTTGATTCGGCCGAGTAAAACCTTGTAGCTTTCAACCGGCTTGACGACGTAGTCATCGGCGCCAACGGCGAAACCGACGACCTGATCCGATTCCTCGCCCATCGCGCTGAGCATCAAGATCAGCGTTTCACGTGTTTTGGGATCGGCCCGCAACTGTTTGCACACTTCGATCCCGCCAAGAATCGGCAGATCAATGTCGAGTACCACGAGATCAGGTAAATAAAGCTTGGCCTGGTCCAATCCATCCCGTCCGTCGCCCGCCCGATAGACCTCGTAGCCGGCGCGTTTGAGCTGATAGTCCAGGGTTTCTGCCAGAGGACCATAGTCCTCAACGATCAAGACCTTGGTGTGAGACATGCGTCGTAGCTTGCCAGTTTTCTCTCGGATGAAGGTGAAGCGCGGGATCGTTTGAACAGCCCCGTCGATCCTTCACCCAGCGAACATGGTCGTAGAATCCCGCAAAAAGTACAGCCTAGGGGAAGGCCTCTGAAGATGAATCTTTTGTGAAGGGTTTTTGGCTAGCTGGCATTGGGCAACCAAACCTCAAACGTCGCCCCCTCTCCGGGAGAGCTGATCACGCGTACTGTCCCATCGAGGGCCCGCGTTAGGTTTTTGACAATCGACAATCCGATCCCCGTTCCGCCGTCCTTGGACTTCCTCGTGCGGTCGACCCGATAAAAGCGTTCAAAGATGCGTTCCTGGAATTCCTCCGCGATCCCCACACCATCATCCTCGACCGCCAAGACCCACCCGTCGTCTTCCGCACGGCATTGGACCTTCACGTTACCGCCTGAATCGGTGTGACGCAGTGCGTTACTAATCAGATTCTGCGTGATCGTGAGCAACGCCTCCTCATCCGCCATGACCCGGGGCGTTCCCTCGACCGCCCCGACACTCAGATTGATTTGCTTGGCCGAAGCGATCGGCAAAAAGATCGCCATCGCTTGGCTGATCACGTTCTCCAGATCGATCGACTGAATCAACAACGTTCCCTTGCCCGATTGAGCCCGCGCCAAACGCATCATGTCGGCAATCAAATCCTCCAGACGCTCGCACTGATGACCGATCTGTGTGACAAAATGCTTCGCACTCTCGGGGTCATCATCGAGCGCCAACTCGACCGTTTCGGCGTATCCCTTGATCGCCGCGAGCGGCGTTTTCAACTCATGGGAAACATTCGCGATGAATTCGCGCCGAATCGCTTCCACCCGATGAGCCTCCGTCTCGTCCCGAAGCACCAGGAGCAGGTGCGGCGGATCGGTCCCCGTCACGCGATCGACGCGCACAGCGATCGGGCGCACCGTTGAGCCTTCGACGATTTCGACCGAGACATTTCGCGCGACATTCTCGGCCTTGGTCTGGTCGACCGCAGCAACGATTTCAGGCACACGCACCAATTCGGAAAACTTTCGCCCCAGATAAACCCCGTCGGCTGGGAGCGCGAGTAGCCAACGAGCGGCGTCGTTGATCAACAGGATCTCGGTCGTGGGCGACAACATCAAGATGCCATCGGTCATGTGCGACAAGACCGTCGTGGTGCGAGTTGAGTCCGAATGCAGTTTCGCAAACCGCTTGTACCACAGCTCCGCCGCGCCGCGTTCCTTTTCATAAGCTGATTCGGCATTCTCCCAACGCAAGACGCTGTGAATCACCGCAATCGTTGCCACCAAGAAACAACTCGCTGCGGTAATCACCACCATCGCAATCCCGCGAACATCGAGCATGGTCGCGATCCAAATCGCAACGATGATCAACACCATTCCGGCGATCGTCCCTCCCGGACGAGGCCGAAATCCACTACGGTCGATCGTGCGGGCCGCGAGATTAAAACTCGGACGCGGGTCTCCCAAAGGCGCCACCGAGACGCCTCGCGAGGGTGCATCCGCTGGCCGAGACGGCTCGGAGGAGGCCTGGACTTCGTCCACCTGAGATTCGCCCGAATCGATAAGTGACTTCTCAGTCATGGCTCATCTTTGTTTCACGACGCGCAGCCCATTTCGATCGAAGGGAACGGACGCACACCGAAACAAAGTGCAAAAACGCTTGTGCGGGAACTCGCCGGCGAAATCCTTTTCGGTCCACCTGAATCATCTCGTTGGTCGCGAGGTTCAATCCGGTCAGATAGCCGGTCCCAAAGCAATAGGTATCCATGCAAACCAAATGGCCCAGGTCAAGAATCTCGCCGTTCGCCTGAGGTGTGTGCCCGACGTAAACACGCTTGCCAGAACAATGTGGCTCCGGCGGCGTTGAACCGATATGGGTCCAATAGCGGAGTGCGTCGGCTTGTTGATCCATCATCAGACTCGGTTCGTAACACGCATGAACAAAAATGGCGTCCCGGGTCTCGTAGTGCGGCAGTAACTCCCGAAGGAACTCTTGGTGTGCTGGGGGAATCTTGTCCAGTGAACCGCCGTAGCTGGTCACCGTCGCCCGCCCGCCACTGTCCAACCACACTTCCGCATCGGTCCCGTTATAGGCGACGCTCCATAGCATGATCTCATGATTACCGCGCAGCGCGACCAAGCGACACTGATCCTGCAACTCAATCAACTGCTCGATCACGCCTTTGCTGTCCGGCCCACGATCAACATAGTCGCCGAGAAAAATCAGTTCATCTTCCGCTTCGGGCGCGATCGTCTCAATGAGCGTTCGAAGGGCCTTGGAACAACCATGAATGTCCCCGATCACGAATCGCCGCATTTGACTTCGCGCTCAGTTGACCGAAGGGTCCGTGAAACGCAGTCCGGGTGAAAGCGATGCGAGTATCTCGTGGCCACAACGCTTGACCGCATCCTCCCAAACTTCGCCCGGATCACCGAAAACGAGATCGTGTTCAGCGTCGCCGACCAACCAACCACCCGAGTCCAATTCAAGATCCAGTTGCTGCGGGCCCCAACCCGAGTAGCGAGATACGAAACGAACATCAGCGTCAACGCGTGTGAGCAGCAACCTCAAATGGTCTTCCTCACCGGTTAACCAAACCGAAGAAGAGTCGCCACCAACGGGAGTCCCAATACCGGCGAGGTCGTGCAGCGCGAGCAGCGGACCTTCCACCGGTCCGCCTTCGAAAATCTGGTCGTCATCGCGAACCGATCCTGTCGGCATCGAAAGCTCCACAAGATCGCTCAATCTGCGATCCGTGCGTCGATTCAAACTCAGACCGAACGCGCCTTCATCATCGTGGTTCACGATGAGAACCAAACTGCGCAAAAAATTTGGATCGCTCAGGTAGGGGGACGCGATCAATAACCGCCCGCTGAGGAACTCATTCATGACCTACCCAATGTTTTCCGCGGCGACATCTTTCCACAAACAACCAGCCCACGAGAGGCCCACGCCAAAGCCGACGAGCATGTTAACGGATTGCGGATTCAGCCGCCCGGAGTTTCGCATTTGTTGGATCAAAATCGGAATCGTACACGAAACCGTGTTGCCGATTTCCGACAGCTCGATCGGGACGCGTGACGCATCGACCCCCATTCGGATCCGAAGCTGGTCAAGCATTTTCCAGGTCGCCTGATGCATAAGGTACATGGAAATATCGGAATCACTGAGTTTGTTTTTCGTCAGTATCTCGTCGATCAACTTCGGAACGGCGTCCACCGTAAAGTTGATCAGACTTGGCCCGTCCATGTACAACC
>JBCBLJ010000115.1:0-14237 GCA_038520195.1 Planctomycetota bacterium | reverse complement strand
ATCTTTCCGAAATCGGTTCGCTTCCACACCGGCTGGCCTTCCATGGTGAAGCAATACAGGCCACGCGAACCGAAATGGGCGTAAACATGTTTTCCGTCGGTGCATGGCGATGCCGATGCGAAACCGTTCGTTGAGTGTGTGCCTTGGTGTGGCCGCGCCGTCACACAGCTGCGTTTCCAAAGCAGTTCACCGTCGGCGCGATTGAAACAAAGCAGCTGAAAGTCCAAGGATGGAAGCGGTCCGGAGGGGCCGCCTCGGCCACGCCCACGTCCGCGACCAGAACGGCTGCCACGTTGTTCGGGGCGTTGCAAAGTGGGGTCCGCCGAAGAACTTGAGGAACCGCCTCCGCTGATGGCCGTGACCACGAAAACCTTGTCATCCCAGATCACTGGTGATCCGGATCCGCGTCCCGGAATCTTGACCTTCCATTTCACATTTTCAGTTGCGCTCCAGGTGGTGGGTGGCGTTGCGTTGGCCGCGGTCCCATTTCCGCTTGGGCCTCGCCAGTGGGCCCAATTGTCGGCCAGGGCAAGCGGCGCGGCGAACAGGACCAATAAAGATGCCAGGAAAGGGTTGCGCATGAGCGTTCTCACAGACGAATGGTGGAGACGGAGCCAAACTTTGAACCCACTAACGTGCCAATGGTATCGCCAGGATTTCTATCGTATCGGGTTGAAACCATCGTACTCGTGCTCAGGTGTTCCGCCGGCACTCGTGCTGCTCCTACCGGCCCGGAAGTTTCTCAAACGCTTTCGGGTAGGATTACGAGCAACACTTTGTTGAATACGAGTGCCGTTGGTGCAAAACTCATCTGCGAGATAGACAATCTCAGAACATTCTCGACGCGAGATGCACCATGTGGCACGGTCCAGCTAAGGAGTATCGCGAAAGTTCCATTCCGGGCTGCCCTTTGGGTCCGGCACCTGGGGCGTCTTGCCCATCGCAAAGTCTTCGGGTTTAAGGTTCAGGTTTTCGAAGTGACCTTTCTCACGAATGAACCCGTAAAAGGATGGGTAGAACGCGTCGACGTAGTCAACATCGGCCCGCTCGGGCACCGACTTATCGAGCAGGTAGTAGGTCGCGTTGACGATCATTCGTCGAAGGTCTTCACTCACAAAGTCGACCGACGCGCCGGCCGTGGTGCAGAATGAAAGACCGCTTTTGCCGCCGGGTGACTCGTAGGGGTGCAGCCACGCAAACGGCTGCATCGGGTCGTTCTTTGGCCCTTCAATAGTTTTTGACTTGGGGTCAAGCGTCTCCGTCACGGCACCGCGCATCAGCACCATGTCGTCCTCGGTCAAATGGATCACTCCATAGACGTCGCTCGGCGCAAAGACGTCGGCGACGGAATTCAAGATCGGGTGCCCCTCGTTTTCCTTGACGACGACGCCACGTGCACCTTCCTTCTTGTGTTTCCCGTGATGGCTGACCCAGGTTTCGCCGAGGATCTGACGTCCAAACTCTCCGTAATCCAGCGTTCCAAATTTGAGGTTGCCACGGAACGCATGCGTCGAAGTTCGAATCCCGATCACCGGTTTGCCCGAGTCGAGAAAGGTCGTGACGTGTTTGGCTTGGCTCGCGGATGGCTTTCGAAACCTCGTGCCGATGATCATCAAGTCCGCGTCGTCGAGGTTCTCCAGCCCGGAGAGTCCCTCCTGATTGTTCGGATCGATATAGGAACCATCGACCGACATTGAAAACAACACCACGCAATCGAAGCCATGCCGAACGCTAAGGATCTTCGCCAACATCGGCATCGATTCTTCGCTGCGATACTCTTCGTCGCCTGCGACGAGTACGATCTTGCCCTGTGATTCCCCTTTGGCAGGAAAGGAGAGCGTGCCGGTATCGGCCGCGGAGCAAACGGATGATAGAAGAATGAACGCTGCAAATGCAGTCGGTAGTCGGAGGTTCATGGAGCACGATCTCGGGGAAAGGAATCGGACTGCCGCATTCTACTCGATGCGTCAGGCTCGGTCGCCGACATCCTCGAGCCCGCTGGCGGCGAAAACTGGGATCGACGAACCCACCGCGGACAGAGCGCAATTGGTCGGTTGCGCGGGATGCCAGCGACTGGGAAAGAAACGGTCTTCTGAGTTTTGCCCCGTCGCCGACTAGATGGTTTGCAGGAGCCGCGCCCAGCGGAAGAGGTCTTCCGATGAACTGTTTCCACCGAGGATGATCGGGAAACCTGCGCCGGCCAACGGTGCCAACCAAGTCGGCCCATCATCGAGCGAATCAATCGGCACAAGGATTTGCATTGCCGCGTCGGGTTCGTTTTGGCGGAGTCTTACCGCCGGCGGGCGAGCTTCACCGGAGACCGAGATGCCCGCGAAAACCTTTCGATCCGAAAGTGCGATCGCGATCACCATCGCGTCGGCCGCCGACGCGTCAACGCCGGCAATAGCCCCCGCCGAAGCGAGCGCCACCGCGGAGGGTTGCACTGCGACTCGCTGCTGAGCCGTTTTTGCGGTCCGCGCGACGACATCAACCTCCGCCGGTTTCCAGCGTTTTTCATCCTCACTCGCGACGGCCACCACCACCACGCCGCATCGCGCCGCAACTTCCCGATACAACTCGAGAGTCTTCTTCGGATCACGATCTTCCGGCGGCAGGACCAACACGAGCATCGCCAAAGCATCGACACCTGCGTCGTCCGCCGGGGGAGCAACAAGAGCCGCGGCGTTGGACGCGTCGGGAAGGCGAAGCTCCTGAATCTTCCATGCCGTCTCCGGTGCATCGGCCACCCAGCCGGGGATCGTCTCGTCCAACGCCGGACCGGCAATCGAACGAAGCTCAGCCGTAACGTCGACGTCTTCACCGTCTCGAGTGATCTTCAGAGGCACGGATTGATCCGGGATTGCCGCCATCAGCATTCTTCGCAGTGACGCCGCATCGCTCACGTCGGAACCATCAAACGACTCGATGCTGTCTCCTGGTTTCAACGTTCCGTCTGCCGCCGTGCCTGGAATCACGCCACGAACGACCACCGTTGTTTTTCGCTCATCGCCTTCGCCTTGCGATTCTTCGTCGACCCAGATGCCTAAACGCTGCGGCCGAAGCGGTGGAATGTTGTCGGCAAGTTTGACCGATAACTCGATTGAATCGTCGCCGCGACGCACCTTGATGGGGATGACTTCGCCAGCGTCGTGAGGGCCGAGGGCTTGTTTGATTTGCCCGAACATTCGGACGGGCACGCCAGCGACGCTTTGCACAACATCGCCTGGCTTGAGACCTGCTTTCTCCGCCGGTGAGCGTGCGCGGACGGCAGCCAACTCGGTGTCTTCGGCGTACGGGTCCGTCGATTTGGGAACGATGCCGATGAGCCCCTTTTTGATGTCGTCGCCGACGAACAGTCGTTCCAATTTCTTTGCGATCACTGGTGTCGGGACGGCAAAGGCGATGCCCGAGTCGTACCAACTCGTTTCGTCCGGTGCGCCACCTTCGGCGACCGCCGGTACGAGTAAGCCGATGGGGTTCCCGTAAAGATCGACAAGTGCGCCGCCGTAAAACGATGGCGAGACCCGCGCGTCGCACTGAAGCATGGTGCCTTCGAGTCTCTCAGTCGCGCTAAGGATTCCATTGCTGACGATGGGAGAACCGTCGAGCCCATATCGACCGACGGCGATCACCGTCGAACCGATCGACGTCTCGACGCGGTCCGGCAATTCCAAAGGCGTTAGATTCGAACCAGACCTGTCCGTCTTGACTTTCAGCAACACCACGCCGCGGTGATGGTCCCGTGCGACGACCGTCGCGGCGAATCGGTTTTGATCCGGCAGAACGACCAGGATGCTCGCTGACGGACGACGAACGACGATGTCGGACGCCAAAATGTGATTTTCGTCAATCGCGATGCCGCATGTGGGCGCATCCTGCGAAACTTCACTCTGTGTCTGCTGCCCGCCGACTTCGGCAACGCCGATGACTTCGATGGTGACGATGGAAGGCAAAACGCGCTCGGCGGCCGCCCGAATTGCGGTCGCCATCTTGTTTCGAAACCCGGCGGCCGATTCTTGGGCCGACGCGACCGACGGCAAAAGCGTCACACCGATCGTTACAAGCGTGATCAACAGCAAGCTCGGAAAGCCTTGGATCTTGGATCGCATGATTCTTACGGTTGCAAACGGACAGGAAGGACTTCAGTGTCACGCTGAATGGTGAGTGAAACGGCGTCGCGCCGGTCGATTTTCCTCAGCAGCGACAGTAATCCGCGCTGGTCAGCGACTCGTTGTCCGTCCACCAGGAGGATCAAGTCGTCCGGTCGCAGACTGGCCTTCGCGGCTGGACTCTCTGGTTTGACGGCATCCACGTAGACCGGTGTCTTTTCGAGGATGTTGGGGACCAAGATCAGCCCCAGCGTGGCGAGGCTATGAGCCTGGTCGCGCTTCAAGTTCGGCGTGTCGTTTTTGGGGACCGTTGTCGTTCGGCCCGCCACGATGTCGCCGATGGTTTTCTTCAGCGCCGAGATCGGCAGCGCGTAATTCAACCAGACGCCCGTCGCGTCGTCGCGCAGTTCCTTGCCGAGCATTCCAACGAGTCGACCACTCGCGTCGGCAACCGCCCCGCCGGCCGCGCCGGGATTGTTGGCGATCAAGTCGAGGATCAAAACTTCGCCCTGGTAGGGTGTTTTGTAGGTTCCACGTCGAGCTTTCAAGTTTGTGACCGCCGCAACGGTTCCCTGCATGACGCTCGCCGACTCGTCGCCGGCGGCGATACCGAAAAGATTGCTCACCGCGACGATCGGATCGCCCCAGCGGACCGCTTGCTCCTCGTCGAGTTTGAAAAACGGCAAGTCCGACGCATCGATCTTCAAGACCGCGATGCCAAGCGTGGGCTCAATCCCAATGATCTCTGACTCAAAGCGACGGCCGTCATCAAGGATCACGATCGGTTCGACATCCAGGACGTAGCTCCACGCGGTGGCAATATGGCCTTCGGGTGAAACAAGGAATCCGCTCTGGTAAGCCTCCAGGCTCCGAATGCCCCCGGCACCGTACACCTTCGCGACTCGCCGCTGGACATCGCGTGCGTCACCGCTGATCGGCGGCTGAGCGCCCGGTGATGGACCTGAAGGTTGGGCCGACACGTGATCGCCGACCATGACCACCAGAGCGCACGCCAACATTGTCGCTGCGCAGCTTCGTGCGAAGCTTGAGGAAAGGTTCATTCCGCGGCCTCCCTCTTCCAGTCTTCGACGGTGACCTTCAAAAGACTGCTCGGTCCGTATCGCAAGTCGAGCGTTGTGACCTTGTCATCGTCGCGTTCGATCCAGACTTCGGCCGGATCGCTATCGGGGTCCGCAAAGACTTCGATGCATTCGACCAAGCCTGTTTCGGGATGCATCAACCATCGAACTTCCAACTCGCCGAAGACGCCGACCAAGCAATCTCGCAACGGTCGTTCGCCGCCAAGCGGCATCGTGCCGTAATAATAGGATTCGCCAAACTCTTTGGGTCCGACATCGATCATCGTTCGCCAAGCGTCCAAGGCCGGCAACAGCCCTGCGACCGAACCGGCTTCGATGCCGTCGTACAATTCGGCGCGAGTACTCGCCTGCATCGCCATCTCGCCGGCGACCACACCGTACTCCTTACTCGCGATGGTGATCTTCACATTGCCGCCGGCTTCATTCTTACCGTTGATGACCCACCGACCATGATCCTCAGCTTCCTTGGCGGGGAACTGATCACGCATCGAATCAAACAGGCGGTCCTGTTGTAACGAGTTGAAGTAATAGTTCGCGTAGCCACGCTTTTCGACGATAAGCTTGGAGGCCGATTCGGGGATCTTCTTTGCCTGCTGGCGGCCCTGTGGCCGCTGTGGTGCATCGTCGGGTGCGTCACCATCCTCTTGCTTCTCATCGCTGTCCTCGGGTTCTGCATCGGGGACGGGAGGTGGTGGGGGCAGCGCGGACGACATTTTGCCCAACAGTTCGTCTTGGCGATGGACGCCCATGAGCCGAACCAAGGCGCGTTTCGTTTCACCGTTGAGTCGAAACGCGATCGGGACACGCCAGTTCTTGGGCAGCGTCGCGAGGACGTTTTGAACCTCGTTGGCGGTCTTCACGACTCTTCCATCGATTTCCAGGATTTCGGCGTCGTAGCGCAGACCGCGTCGGTACGCGTCACTCGACTCCAGGATGTTGCTGACCACGGCCCCGCCGTCCGGATCTGTCGTCACCGATGCGCCGAGTGTCGCGTGGTCGACGATTCGTCCCGAACGAAGATAGCCGAGAAAGTTCTTGGCTTGGTTGATCGAGATCGCGTAGCCCACGCCGACGTTCACTCGGCCACGCTTTTCAAACGAGGCACGCCCAACGATGCCCAGCAGCCGTCCCTCGGCGTCGTAAATCGGCCCGCCGGAATTCCCGGGATTGATCGAGGCATCGGTTTGCAAACAGTCCGCGTACTCCAGTAGCGTTCCCGAAGGATACTGGTATCGACCGACGCCACTGAGGATGCCCCAAGTCACCGTTGGCTGAAGATTCGTCGCCAAAAGGAAGGGGTTGCCGATCACCATGCACCAGTCACCGGCTTGAGCTTTCAGACTATCGCCGATGGTCGCATAAGGAAAATCGTTTCTGCCCAGCAGCCGAATCATGGCGAGGTCACCGACGGGATCCAGGCCGACCAAAACCGCATCGTAGACGCGACCGTCAGCTAGCCCGCAACGCATGAAGGTTCCCGCCGGGCTGGTGACGTGAAAGTTGGTCAGTGCGTAGCCTTCCGGAGAAATCAGCACCCCACTGCCACCGCCGCCGCCGCCGGGGACAAACACGCTCACCGCGCTGGGCCGCGCCCGATCGATCGCCGCCACGCGGGCTTTCTCCGCCGCCAGAATCTCGGGGTCGAGGACGATCGGTTCCCCAGAACGAGTTGCCGCGGAAAACCAGACGCTCAGCAAAAGAACCAGACAGCTTCGGAATCTACTCACTTCAAAAACCTTGGATTCAAGAATCGAACCCGATCGCCGACATCGCCATCGGAGCCGGCGACGACTTCAAGTCGAACCCGACGCGCGTTGGCGATGTTGACACGAAAGCCCTTCGGTTTGTCACCGGACACGGATTGCTCCCAGGCCACGTTGCCGTCGATCAGGATCCGAACAACGGCCATGCCGCTGTTCACGTCGGTGTCTCGGACCACACTGCCAGCCAAGGTTTGAAACCCGGGGTCGACACGGAACTCCGCCGATCCGCCCGCGGTCGCGATCAAGTCATCGTTATCGCTTCGCGGGCCGAACCAAGCCTCAAAAAGCTCGGAGTCGATTTTTGTCTGCAAATAGGGGGTCACTTCCGAGTTGGCAGCCGTCGTTCGCGCCAGCATCTGCCGCCCGCTAGCCCAGGTGACGGATTTGAGGTGTTCGAGTGGGATGGAGTGTCGGACATCGTCGCCCAAAAGCAGTTCGATCCGATCCGAAGCCGTCGAGGGTTCCAATCGCAGTCCCGCAAAGACGGAACCGTATTTATCTTCTACACGAACTTTTACCGACGCCGTTGTGGTTGTACTGCGAAGGATCACGCCCTCGAGCCGATCGACGGGCGCGCTAATCTTCTCGCCATCCAATTCAAATTGGAGTGTTTCATTGTCCAGCCCTAACACGACGCCTTCGATCGGGTCCAGTTGCTCTCCCGGCCGACGAATCACCATCACGTCCCGCCGATTGTCGGCTTCGAGAAGACCGAGCCATTGTGGGTCGGTCTTGGCGTTACCCAGCCGAAAGCGGACGCTCCGAATCTGTTGGACCGGTAGCTGGATCGTCGACTGACGCCGTGGCTCCAAGAGGAACTTCCCGTCGGCCAGCGAAAAGTCTTGGACTCGAACCTGACTGCCGGTCACGATCGAAACAAGACTGGTCGGCGGTGTGCCAGGCTCCGGTGCGTCCACCGGCCGCATCGCCACCAGTTTGTCGACCAAAACCTCTTTGATCCCGTCGGTGGTTTTGACGCGAATCGCGTCCTTGGTTGCTGCCTGCCACTCACCGGCAAGTTTTTCTCCAGAGACCGTCTCGATTTCGACGGGCAATGAAAATCCAAGTGCCGCAGTGACGAAAGTCACCAAGGCTTGCCCATAAGAAAACAAGCAATTCATGTCGCCAAGACGAAGGAGGGACGAAGACAAACTCTGTGACGGCGGCCGCCGGGATCAATGTTTCAGGCTGCTCGGGCATCGTGAACTTGTCGTCCAAGACAAAGTGAGGACCTGCCCATCGCCGAGTCCGTTCGACCTCAGCTCAGTTTAACACAAGGTCGAGTGAATCGTCCCGAGCCCCCCGCCAAGCCGAGTCTATGGCGTGTCTCATTCCGCTCGGGCCGCGAACCGTGCGAGCGTTGACCAATCCCGCATCTCCGGGAAACGGTAAGGCCCAATCGGTGATTTCGCCGGGGCCGCGAAGTCGACGGCGACAGAAAACGGCTGAAGAACCAGCGGGCGCCGCACAATCGCTACGAATCCAACTGGAGACCTCGTTTTGCAGGCGGACTTCCTGCGCCCGCTCAGCATTCATCCGTTCGGGTCCGATCCACCGAAAAGGAGAACTGTCGGCTCAAAACACTTCGCTAAAAAATGGCCCTTTCAATGAAAAATAGGCTTCTCGCATTTGCTATCGGTGCCGTGTCGATTCTTTCGTGCACCTCGGCCATCGGCCAAGAGCCCGTCGTTCGACTGGCGGACCAACCACAATTCAATTTCCCCGACGCCGAGAGCGTGCAAAGCGCGTCGGATCGCGCTGTTTCGAGTCGGCCCAGCGCCGCTGAGCTACGACAGGCTCGAGCGCAATTCCGCGCCCGGCAGCGAATGATGCGAATGGAGCGAAACCTTTGGGCGGGGTACGAGCCGTTGCGACCCAATTGGAATGACATCCCGATGATGACCAGTCGCTTTTCGACCTCTTACCGCACGATTGTTCCGATCTATCTCTACCAGCGATAGCAAACGTGGTTTGGTCGAGTCGGCGGAGCACCACTAGCCTTCCTCGCAGAACGTTGCCATGCCGGGCGGTATTCGTCCGGCATTTTTCGTTTCGGACCGAACTTGTTTGGCCTACGGTGACGGTTGTGATGCCGTTGTTTCCGAGTCTCTCTTGAAGCGGCACTTTTCGTTGCTTTGCAATCACCGGTGAAGCGGTCAACGCGCCACGTGGTCGCCCGCTTGCGGCTCGGCGACCGGCTTTGCCGCAAACGATATCAATGCCTGTTAATTCGCACCGGTTGTATGACCCTTCGCGATTCGGCGATCGATCGCATTGATGACGGCCGAAGCAGGCGAACACCGCTCGTCAATGTGATCGCCGGGAAGCCATCTCATCGTTCGTCGATGACATGCCGATAGCCAGTCAAGGAAGGCGATTGAATGATCTTCCTTCCGACGCAGGCCCCTGACTGACGGACAACGATGAATAAAGAGATCAACGTACTGGCACTCGTCAAAGGAGAGGAGAAATTTATCTTTCTCTTTGACGATGCGAATCGTGATCAAACTCTGCGACAACTCGCACGCTTTGCGGCCAATCCCGAGTTGGACTTCTCCTGGTACGACGCCGCGACGCTGAGCCGAAAAATCCGTGAAGCCTGTCCCACGGACGAAGACCTGATGCTCGAGAACGAACTGGACAGTCTCACCATCGACGACTTTCGGTAGTCACGATGCAGTCAGCGATCGCGCAGTTCATGCGCTATCTGGTCAACGAGCGCAACGCTTCGGAGCTGACGATCAAATCATATCGCGAAGATTTGCTTGGATTTGTCGAGTGGATCGAAGCGACGACCGGCGGCGTGCCGAAACCAAGTGCTCTGTCCCCGCAGGACTTGCGTTCTTTCCAGGCGGCGCTTCAGAAAGCCGACTACGCCCGCACCACGATCTCCCGGAAACTCGCGGCGCTGAGGAGCTTTTTCAAGTTCGCGATGCGGGAAGGAATGACCACCTCCAACCCCGCCAAACCGCTCCGCAATCCGCGACGCCAGCGAAAACTGCCCCACGTTCTCAGCGACGACGAAGTCGGCCGGCTGCTGATGGCACCGCCTGCCAACCGCACCGATGGCCTCCGCGACCGCGCGATTCTTGAGACGATGTACTCCGCCGGCCTCCGCGTCAGCGAACTCGTTGGCATGCAAGAGGGTGACGTCGACCGCGCCCAGCAAATCCTTCGCGTTCGAGGTAAAGGTCGCAAAGAAAGAATCTGTCCCCTCGGATCGTTTGCCATCAAGGCCATCGATGCCTACGCGGAAAAACGCACACGCAGCGAACAAGCGGAAGCACTGGGCCGACAAGCCCCCGTCTTCGTCAATCGCTTTGGGAACGGACTGACGTCGCGAAGCATTGGCCGCATGCTTGAAAAGTACATCGCCGCCACTCAACTCGATACGCGAACGAGCCCACACACGCTGCGGCACTCCTTCGCCACGCACCTACTCGATCGCGGCGCTGACATCCGCAGCGTGCAAGAACTGCTCGGCCACAAAAGCTTGGCGACCACCCAAATCTACACCCACGTCAGTGCCGCGAGTTTGCTCCAAGTCTACGAACGGGCGCATCCGAGGGCTTGATCGTTCAAGGCTCTGCCGGCGGTGGCTTGTTCGGTGGCCTCGCGGGTTTGCTGATCGGTGCCGGCGCGGCCACGTTCTTTCCGGGACGACGCTTCACCGGCGCAAGCGCGTATTGGACCTGAAAGGCCACGTCAGCGATCAACGTATCGACGCGGTTGCGACAGATCGCGTAGGCCGCGAGAGATGGGATCGCGACGACCAATCCGCCAACGGTCGTGACGAGCGCCTGGTAAATGCCTTCGGCCAAGTCGCCCGCGCCCGCCGCGCCGCGTGTCGCGGCCACTTGCTGGAACGCGAAAATCATTCCCGTTACGGTTCCCAGTAGTCCGACCATTGGCGCGATGTTACCAATCACCGAAAGGTACTCAATCCGTCGCATCATTCGAGCGGACTGCTCCGCAAGCGCATCCTCGACCGCCTTTTCGACTTCGCGCCAACCGAACTCCAACTCGCCGAGCCCCGCCAGCATCACCACACTCAGCACGCTGGGCTGCCGACGGCAAGCGGCATCGGCCTCCGGAATGCGCGCGGTCAACAGTGACTGTCGCACAGTCTCTGAAAGTCCGTCTGGCAACACTTCGCGCCGCCGAAGCGTCATGACCTGATCGAAGACCAAGTAGGCCGCAACAAAGCTCAGCGACAACAGCACCACCAAGATGCATGCGCCCAGGATGCCGCCGCTGAGCACAATGTCCAGGAGGCCCGCCGTTTCGGCGGCCTCACCGGGTTCGGACTGAGAAAGAATGAGTAACTCCATGTTGGATGGAGTGTAAACCATTCTCGTTCGCATGTGACCCGCGCTCTAGCGCGAGTGCGACTCAAGGCCGGGCTCCGGTTGACGGATGCGAAGCCCACGCGGCGCCATCGGTTATTGAACCTGGATCGTCGACGCGCCGGTGATGGCGAGTGAATTCAGGTCTTGAACGTAGCCGATCACTTGGGCGTCGCTCGCGAGGAGCCCCTCGGGCAACTCCAACCGTGCGCTCCCGCTAAACTCCGAAAGCCGAACGGCTTTGAACGCACGCACCACATTCACGTGAGCGAGTTTTCGACCCTGATTCTCACCCGCCGGGACGTCATTCGCTTTTGGCGTGTGCACCACAGCCAGATTCAGCAGTTGATCCTTACCTGCGCCGTTGACTTCATAGTCGATGTCGACGCCACCGTCAGCGGCGCTAACCTTCATCGACACCGTCGACTTTGCCGAACGGCTCAATGCTTCCCCGATCGCCTTGTTCGCCTTGGCTCGATTGGAGCCCACAAATTCTGTGGTGCCGCTCACAATCATTTGTGGCGTGTAAACCCGTTTGCTACCCGCCGCGCGGGCGTAGGCCCGTTGCCGGTAGGACGCCAGTTGGCTGCTGTAAGGATCGTTCCAACCGAGACGATTCCAGTAGTCGACGTGAAAGGAAAGCACGTAGACGTTGGCGTCTTCGTCGTTCGCGGTCTTTGCGATTTGCCGCAACGCGACATCCGCCGGCGGACAACTGCTGCAACCCTGCGACGTAAAGAGCTCAACCACCGCGATGCCGCCCGAAGGACTCGTCGAGGGCTCTTGCGCTCGCAGCGAAGAGGAAGGCAAGTTCAAGGCAACACCGAGCAAGACTGAAAATAGCAACCATCGAACTCGCATCGTCTTTCCTTTTGTCTAGCGACCCATCGGACCCGTTCAGTGTTGCCAATTGCCGTCGGTAGGGCGAGTCCGCCGACGACCGCCGATGAAACCCGACCGCCGAGGCGCAAAAAAAAACGCGTGGCTTGATCGCCTCGCGTTTGAGATCGTTTGAAAGTGTTGTTGCGGCCTCAGCCGTTTCGCTTTCGGCGACGCACCAAGACAGGCACGCTGATCAACGCCAGAGCCGCGAAAGAGGAGGGCTCGGGGATGGCAGTGGTGAAGTCAACTTCGACCGAGGAGATCGAAACGCCGTCACCCGCACCATCGACATTCACAAAAAATCCGACTTCCAGCGTGTCGCCGGCCGCCACCGAAACACCACCGAATGTGTTGCTGACATCGGTTCCGCTAGCGACTGGACCACCAAGCGCGACCTCGCCGAGAAACTCAGTGACGGCTGCACCGGAGTTGATTGAATAGAACCAAGTGATCCCTTCGTTGTCACCCAGATTATTGAAGGCATCGGTCCCGATCGACTCACCAATCCCGATGATGTCCACGGTTCCGTCATCGGTAATGTTGATCGTTTCGCTGGTCAACGTTCCGACACCGCCCCAGTCCTGAACGATCATGACGCCAGGAATGTCGGTGATGAATTCGTTGCTGCTCAGGTCCGACGAAACATCGCTTTCGTCGTACGTGATGGACCAGTTTGGTCCGATGAACGGCGACGGGGCGCTGAAGACCACCGAGCCACTGGTGGTGTCGTGGGTCACACCCAGGCCAGGCGTCGAGAAATCGGCTGAATAGATAATTGCCGCATTGGCCGGCGACGCCGCCAGAAGCGTCGCCGCGACGACGCCCAGAATGAATTTGAAACTCTTTGTCATTGTTCTCTCAGACTCGTTGTCCTCGGAATCACCCCGTCGAGCGAAAGTATCATTGGCGCTTTCAGGGCACGCAAGCGTCGCCGAGGCTGATTCCAGTATTTGGCGCGGATAAAAAGGTCTGGTGAATTTCAGCTGTCGTAAATCCGCCTCGCCACCCAAACGGGCTACTGTTTCTTGGCTAGCGCGGGATCGCCGAGATTGGCTTCATCGCTCGGCGTCGTATCGGCTTCAAGGTCGCCAAGAGCGAACTGAATCCCGTCCAGCAAGTGCTTCATGATCAGTGGGTTACGAAACGTATCCTCGCGGTGCCCGAAGTTCGTGTAAAAGAGCCGGCCATCGCCGATGCTTCGAACCCATGACACCGGAACCTCGCGAGGCCCATCTTTGATCCGGTCGATCACCGCCGACTGGCTCATGTCGAGGCTCACGAGCACGCGCAGCACGCCGGTCCCGACGTAGGACTCGGGTTTGTATTGGTAGATCTCGTCGGTATGCCAAAAGCCTTTCCCGTCGAACGCATTGTTCAAGACGTGGTCGGGATCATTCAGCTTAAACGCCCACTTCCCGCCGGCGCCCCATGGATGGCCGTTGAAGATTCCGCCCACCATGGCCAGGCATTTGGGGTGACGTCCGAAGTTGTCGCTCGCGGCGTGGAGCCCGATCAGTCCTTTGCCGCCAGCGACAAAATCCATGAACGCCGCTTCCTGCGACGGCTCGGTGAACTGCATATGCGAAGTGTTGTTCAGCAAAATCGCGTCGTACTGCGCCAAGTTTTCGTCGGTGAAAACGTCATAGGTGTCGGCGAAATCGGCACTAAATGCGCCCGTCTTTTCGCCCATCGCGCGGATCGACTCGTTCGCATGCTGAATCGAGTTATGGATAAAACCCTCACATCGATAGAAAACGAGAATACGTCTCGGCTTGGAAACCTCGGCCGCAAGTTCGGACGGAACGGCCGCCGCGATTTCCGTCTTGACCTTGTCCGGTAGCCCTTTGAAGCGTTTCGCTTTCTCTTCCGACCAACGGTCGGCGAACGCCGAGGACATCAAGACGACAATCGCGCAAAGACCGACTAACGCTCGACGGCAGTAACTCATGGCAAGGTCTCCGGAAGAGGGATGTGGAGAGAGGCGGGATCGCTCATTCGTTGCGACACAGTTTATCCTACTCGCGTCCTGCAACGCGT
>JBCBLJ010000730.1:0-4272 GCA_038520195.1 Planctomycetota bacterium | reverse complement strand
GTAAAAACGACAAATGCAATGGCGGACAGAAAAGTCACGACCATCGGCGGCACCAAGACCTTCGCACCCTCTCGAAAATCCAGTCTTCTATTCGACTCTAGTCTACGTTTCGCGATAACGACAACGCAGAGGTTTGTAAAGCAAAGAAGGGGAAAGACAATCAACACAAGGGTGATGACGTCGGCCAGGCTGTTGTAAGAGCAACAAATAAGAAAAGCCAACGAAAAAGCGATTGCAAAATAATCGCACCGACCCACAGACGGATCGCAAGTGCTTCTCAGAAGCGAAAGTATAGAAGGGCGCACAGCATGAGTGTCGCCGGTCGCTTTGTCTGCAACTTCACGCAAATCCATAGCTGGCCCCTCCCTTTTGGTAGAACAGAACGGCCTCTTGGACGACGCGTCTACCTTCTCCGATCAGCGTGTATTTGCGTTGGCGGATCATTTGTCCGTCGATAACGACTTCTTCATACTCGCCACGAACGAAGCTCGAGTCTTCGAGTCGTGCCATGAGTTGGTAGAAGGACGCGAGTGATTTTGGGCACCCCTTCTTTTTGAGATGCGCCCGCAACTCCTTCCCATACATGTCCCGCTCTAGCAGAGCCGACAGGACGGCGAATTGGAGATGCGTGATTTTTGGCAGTGGCATTTCGGGCCTTTTCGAGTGCGACTCGACCAATGTAACGCGACGTTACATCACTTGTCAAACAGGTTTCAGAAGCTGAAATTCGTCTCGACGATCGGTGAGTACCACTAGGCCATCTGCAACGCTGAAAGGAATTCGAAAGTTTTTCTGACCGTGTGCAACCGTGGAGCCACCGTGCGCCCACCGTGGAGCAACCGTGCGCGATTTCGTGCTGTAGATCGGTCAGGTCACGCAAGTTGAAACGAGCGATTTCGCTCTTATCTTTCCGCCACGTGCGACGAACAACTCTTTGAAACGGCCGCGGCTTACGCTGCCACTCGAGCCCGGTTGGTCCCGTCGCACGGACTAACCGGGCTTTTCTTTGCGCTTACACGAAGGGTGATGTGATGTCGGGATTGGCTGAGTTGGCGGCTAAGGCGGATGCGGATTTGGCGAAGGCGGAGACGGCGAAGTTGGCGCTGTATGAGTCGCGAGTGGTGGAGGATGAGTTGGTTAGCCAACTCGATCGTGCACAGGAGACGACTCGGTTGAAGTCTGAGGAGTCGACGGATGCGACGACGGCGGCGGTTGCTTCGGCTACTGCGTTGTCGCAGGCGATCACGGCGCGGCTCGAGGCGTTGCAAGGGACGGCCACGACCGTGTGACGCTGCGGAGTGAGTCGGAGTCGGCGTCATCGCGGTGGCGTCGCGTCCGTTTCACTCGTTTTTGCGAGCTCGTCATGTGGTTCGTGCTGTTTGCGATTGGCGTCGGTGGCTTGTTGCTGGGGACGGTTTTCCCGGCTCTTGTTGTCGTGCTCGTGCCGATCTGGGGCGTTTGCCTCGTCGTGATGCTGGTCCTGTTTCTTTCCGCGCCGAAGGTGCCCGACGTGCCTGATGGCCGTGGAGGTCGCGATGTCTCTGCCTGATTCGATCACGAATCCGACGACGCCGGTGGATCAACACGGCGAGTCGATCTCGGACGGTTGGTATCGGCTGGTTCGGCGTCGCACGCGGCCGGTGTACGTCCAAGTCTGGTTTGATCCGGATGCGGGTGAATTGATTTGTTTGCCGCGCGGTTCGGAAAGGCCTCAGCGGGTAGATGAGATGGATCCCGGCGTTCGCTGGGAATCGGTTACCGAGTCGGATTTGCCGCCGGCTTGAATTGCTTGGTTTGTCACACAATGGAAGGATGAGATGGAAGAACTATCTGAACTGATTCGAACAGTCACCGAAGGCAACGAGACGATTTTTGATGTCGTCGAGTCGATTGGTGACGGCAAGCGACTGGAGATTTCGAGGCGGTCGGCTCAACCGCACGAACCGGTGTTCGTCGATCCGCCAGTCGCTCCCGCGCAAGCTCGTTGTCACACGTTCCACTCGATCGATCACTTTGCTGGTTACCTGGATCGAGAAGCGGAGACGGACAAGTGCGTTGTGCTGGCCGATGTTGAGGCGGGCGTGATTGCGGCTGTCTTGGATGAAGGCGACGAGAAGGATCG
Source organism: Planctomycetota bacterium (assembly GCA_038520195.1). Lineage (GTDB taxonomy): Bacteria > Planctomycetota > Planctomycetia > Pirellulales > Pirellulaceae > Stieleria. The sequence goes on along the minus strand of JBCBLJ010000730.1, from coordinate 2,150 downwards.
CGAACAGATCACTTTCATTGCGAAACAACATCCGCTCTTTCGTCCGTGGGCCAAGCTGATCGGCGGTTGCCATGATGTCCGCGAGTTTTCGCTGTTTGCGATGCAGTACCGCAACGCGATCAACGAACCAGACGGCCGCGAGTTGGCATTAATGTTCTCGCAGATCAAGGCCGCGAAGAGCGTGACGCAGCATGTCGGGATCGGTCCCAAGGCGATCAACGGCGTCGTCATCGAGATGCAAATTGGATCGGAGAAGCACGAGGAGCCGGTCGAGTTGCCCGAGTCAATCACGATCGACGTACCACTGTTTTTGGACACGGATCCGATTCAGATTCAGCTTGATCTTTTGGTTACGGACCGCGACGGCAAGATCGTTGTCTTTGTGACCGCTCCGAAGATGGAGCAACACCGATTCGATGTCTTTCAGGGCATGATCGAACGCGTTCGTAGCGGCATTCCCGACGTGTTGGTCGGTCTCGGCTCGATCGATCATCGTGAGTACCGGACGCTCAAGAAGGCTTGATATTCGCGTCACCTGCTAGTGGTGAGAGTGACGCGCTGCGTTGTTGGCTGGAGTAGGCGTGTACAGCCTACGGATCAAATCCGGTTCGATGCCGGCCTGGCCATTTGAGTTGACGGTGTTCTCGGGAGGATGGCATGGGCCAGTTCACGCAGTTTGTTCCGATCACGCTCGACCTGATCGACGAAGGCGAATTGAAGGAGCAAATCGAGGAGGGGATCGCGGAGGCCGCAAAGGTGCTTCGCGCTTATCGAATCAAGTATGGCGACGACGCGAAAAAGGCCGTCGCCTCAGTGAAAGTCAAGATTGGCTTCTGCTGTGTTGATCCAACACAGGGCCTGACGGCGATTGTTTGGGACGTCGATGTCGCTCGTCCGAAGCGGCCGGCAAATCTCACATCCGCGATGGACATGTATGACGCGGAAGGGAGGCCCGCACTTCTTGTCAAAGCTGGCGGCAGTGACGACGAGGATCCGCGGCAGATGAAGTTCTCGACGGCGGACGGTCGGGATGTCGATGCCGAGACCGGCGAAGTCGAGCCGCGTTGATGCGAAATATCAGTTTTGCATTGACGACGGAGCAGTTTCGCAACCGGACGAAACGGGTGACTCGCCGGCTTGGTTGGAAGTTTCTCAAGGGCGGCGAGCATCTGATGGGATGCGAGAAGTGTCAGGGCCTCAAGAAGGGTCAGACCGTCAATCGGCTTGGTGAGATCGTTGTCGAGGATGCTCGGCGCGAGCCGCTCAATGCGATCGATCAAGACGATGTGATCGCGGAAGGCTTTCCGGACATGACGCCGGATGAGTTCGTGGAAATGTTCTGCCGGCACAACAGGTGTGCGCCGGACGAGGAGATCACTCGGATCGCTTACGACTACGTGGATTGAACGGATGCCTGTTGATTGGTCGAAATATCCGGACGACTGGAAACAAATCGCTGACTCCGTCAAGGAAGCGGCGGGATGGAAATGCCAGGACTGTGGTTTGCAGTGTCGGTTTCCGGGTGAGCCTCTCGACACGCACAAGCGAACGTTGACGGTCGCACATATCAACCACGTTGAGAGCGATTGTCGTCTCGAGAATCTTGTCGCGCTCTGCCCGAAGTGTCACTTCCGATATGACGGCGTTCGGAAGCGGATGCAACGGCTTGCTAAGCAGCGAATCGCGAATTCGAAGTGCCCTCTGTTTGAGAGTCGTGGGAGGGTCGCTGTATGAGCGCCACGGCGAAATTGAAGGCACCGTTCCCGTACTTTGGCGGCAAGTCAGCGGTCGCGGATTTGGTTTGGGATCGACTTGGGAATCCCGACAACTATGTCGAGCCATTCGCGGGGACGGCGGCAACGTTGTTGCGTCGCCCGAGTCCCGGCAAGGTGGAAACGATCAATGATGCGAATCACTTCGTCGTCAATTTCTGGCGAGCGGTGAAGCATGATCGCGCCGGCGTGATCGAGCACGCTGATTGGGCCGTGAGCGAAGCCGATCTTCACGCGCGGCACAATTGGTTGCTCAACAATTGCAACTCGGCCGAGTTCGTCAACCAAATGGCGGCCGATCCGGAGTTCTACTGCGCGAAGTCAGCGGGTTGGTGGGTCTGGGGGCAGTGCTGTTGGATCGGTAGCGGTTGGTGTGAT
>JBCBLJ010000824.1:0-3722 GCA_038520195.1 Planctomycetota bacterium | reverse complement strand
TTCCGTCTGCGGTGCGACATGTTTCGCCCAGTCCGAACGAATGATCGAGGACGGTCAGAAGATCGCGGTCGTCGGCAATTCGCTCGGCGAGCGAATGAATCTCTTCGGCCACTTTGAGACGCAACTGCATCTCCATTACGCCGACAAAAAGATACGTTTTCGCAACTTCAGTTGGCCGGCCGATGAAGTCGGTATTCAGCAGCGTCCAAGTAGCTATACGAAAATCGACGACCCGATGAAGGTGTTCGCGCCGGAGTTGTACCTCTGCTTCTTCGGCGCGAACGAGTCATACGCAGGCACGACGCCCGAAGCACTCAGTGACTTCAAGCAACGCTATCGCGAGTACATCGAGCGGGTCAATGCGGAGTACTCCGGCGGGAAAGCTCGATTTGTTCTGATCAGTCCGATCGCCTTTGAGTCGACCGGCGATCCACTGCATCCGAACGCCGACGAGCGAAACTCCGCACTGGAGGCGTACAAGAACGCGATCAAGGAACTCGCCGCTGAACTTCAGTTTCCTTTCGTGAATGTATTTGACGAGACGCGAAAAGAGTTCGCCAAGGCACCTGGCGCCCAATACACCATCAATGGGCTGCATCTCAACGAACGAGGCGACCAAACGCTGGCGTCGCTTCTGAACGAAAGGCTCTTCAACGATTCGAAATCGAGTTCGGAGAAGGCCCCGCCGGAGACTTACGCCCGAGTGCGGCATTGGGTGAACGACAAGTCCTGGTTGCATCTGCAGGACTACCGCATGCTCAACGGTTGGTATGTCTATGGCGGGCGTCGGACTTGGGATACCGAGACGTTTCCCAGTGAGTACCGCAAGATTCGCGAGATGGTCACTGTTCGAGATCAATACATCTGGGACATCGCGGCCGGTAAAGAAGTTGCCGCGGAACCGGATGACTCAAACACGGGCGACGTTGTCGTTCCGCCCACGATGTTCGGCACCCGCGACGACAATTTTCGGCGGATGCGAGAGCCGAAGGAATTGGTTTATCCGACACCCGAAGAATCGATCGGGATGATGACGGTTCCAAATGGCATGGAAGTCAAGTTGTTCGCGTCGGAGCGTGAGTTTCCGGAACTCGCCAACCCAAACCAGATTGCCTTCGATGCCAAGGGCCGGCTCTGGGTCTCGTGCATGCCCAACTATCCACAGTGGCAACCAGGTGCGGCCCCGCCCAGCGATCGACTCTTGATTTTGGAAGACACCGATGGCGACGAGAAAGCTGACAAGTGCACGACTTTCTACGACAAGTTGATTTGCCCCACGGGGTTTGAGTTCCACGATGGCGGGGTTCTCGTCGTCGATGAGCCGCGCATTTTGTTTTTGAAAGACACCGACGGTGACGATCAGGCCGATGAGATCGTGAACCTGATCGACGGAATTGCGACCGATGACACGCACCACACCGTCGGCGCCTGGGAATGGTCGCACGGCGGCATGTTGCACATGCTCGAAGGTATCGCGCTTTCGACGACGATGGAAACGCCCTGGGGACCCTTCCGCAATAAGGGAACCGGGGGCGCGTATGTCTTTGACCCGAAGATGCAGCGATTCAGTCACTATCGAACGCCGGGCTACGGCAATCCGTGGTGTCTCGTCTTCGACGAATGGGGCAATGGGATCGTCGGGGATGGGACCAACGCAAAACAGCACTGGATCTCGCCGCTCGCTGGGAAGGAAGTCAGCACCCGCAAGACACTTGAGCCGGTATTCAACAACGAGGGCATGCGTCCGGCGGTTGGTAACGAGTTCTTGCTCTCGCGTCACTTACCGGACGAGGTTCAGGGGCAATTCATCTACGCTTGCGTGATTAACATGCACGGGATGCCGCGATTCAACTTGCGGTACCAGGACGATGGCGCCGGGTACGAAGGCGAGCGGGTTGCCGATTTGCTGTCGTCGAGCGACATGATTTTCCGGCCGGTGGATCCGAAAGTCGGCCCGGACGGCGCGATCTGGTTCGGTGACTGGTGCAACGCGCTCATCGGTCACATGCAGTATTCGCAGCGAGACCCGAATCGCGATCACACGCACGGACGGGTGTATCGTTTGGTCAACAAGGATAAGCCGCTCCTTCCGGTGGTGGACCTGACGACGAAGTCCGAAGCGGAACTGCTCGAATACTTGATGGTCCCGGAATTGCGGACGCGATATCGAGTTCGGCGTGAACTTGGTGAGCGTGAGAAAACCAGCGTTTTCGCGGCGATCAAGTCCTGGCTTGGCCAAACGTCGGATGCGAGAGAGCTGTGTGAAGCGATGTGGGTTCAGGAACGTTTTCGCGACCTCAATCCGAAGTTGATCGACCGAGTGCTCGCGAGTGAGGACTATCGCGCTCGTGCCGCGGCGATCCACACCATCACGAACCAAATTCATCTGCTGGGTGCGGGCGGACAGGCTTATCTCGCTACCGGCATCAAGGACCCGCACCCGCGGGTTCGCTTGGAAGCGGTACGGGGCGTCAGTTTTCTAGAGTCTCCCGACGCGACCACGCTCGCGCTGTCGGTGGTCGAAAGTCCGATGGACTATTGGCTTCACTACACGCTTGAGCACACGCTTCACGCGCTCGAGCCGATGTGGCGTGATCAAGAAAAGAGGAACACGTTCTTGGCGTCGAGTAGCGAAAAGGCGAAGAATTATTTCAAGCGGTACAAGCAGATGAGTGGGCCCGGTGGCGCGGCGGTCGTGCCACTCGAGATCGCCGATGACGTCGACGCCAAAGAACAGGATCGCTATGCGGCGATCCGTCAACTCGCTGGTATTCGGGGCGGAAATGGCGATCGCGGTGAAGCCGTTTTCAAGCAAGTCTGCTCCGCCTGCCACCAGGTCGGTGATCTCGGCAAGAAGTTCGGTCCTGAGTTGACGGACATCGGTTCGCGGATGAACACCGAACAGATCATCAAGACGATCGTGATGCCGAATGCGGAAATTAGCAAAGGATACGAGACGGTCAGCGTTCTGACGGCTGAGGGCGATGTGCACAACGGGTTTGTATTGGCCAAAACGGACGACACGTTGTCACTCGGAATCGCAAACGGCAAACGTGTCGACATTGCGATCGATGACATCGAACTACAGAAAGAAATGAAGGCCAGCTCCATGCCGGAGGGCCTCGTCAAGCAAATCGCTCCGATCGAATTCCTGGATCTCGTTGCCTACTTGTCGCAACAGCGAAACGTGCGACAAGTGAAACGAGACGGCTGGTACTCGCTGCAGTACCGCGACCCGCCACAGCTCCGCACGCACGCTGGAGCGAGCGAGATTTCACGGGATGCCTCGATTCGCCTCGGGCAACGGTTCGGCAACAACTCGTGGAACTCTCAGGCCTCCGCGACTCTCGGACCGGTTGGCCATCCATTCAACGACTTTTCCTTTCACTCCGATCACGACGTCCAGTCCCCGGAGATCACGTTGCGGCTGACTGGCACCAAATCGATCAAACACCTTTGGCTCAAAAATCGCGTTTCATCACAATTCCATTCGCGGGCCCAAGGGCTCACCGTTTGGATCAGCGACGATGACAAGGAATACCGCGAAGTCTGGAGCGCCAAGGAGATGAAAGGCGAGTGGATGATCGATTTGCCCGCCGGCACGACGGCAAAGTACGTGAAGGTTGGCCTCAACGGAAAAGGGACGTTTCATCTGTATCAGATCGCAGTTTATGGTGAATGACGGTGTCGCGATGAAGAAACAGCCGTCCGATACGAAACTG
>JBCBLJ010001086.1:0-2180 GCA_038520195.1 Planctomycetota bacterium | reverse complement strand
TCCTCGATGGATCGCTCGAGAGAAGCCTCGCGCAAACCCGAATCGATGTTCGCAACCTGGGCAAATTTCCGCCGCAGTTTTCGATCTTCAGACAGCCGACGGTCAAGCTCGCGCACGCTTTCGTCATCGAGATTGCCCAGCATGTACTGATGAATCATCTCGTGTGAATCCACCTCAAACTCCTTCCGCTCCGACGCGGCCTTGAACGCAAACGGTGAGCTTCTCTCTCAGTCGACCAAGAAGTTTGTAAAGAGAGTTCGCGGACTTGCCCGCCTGGTCGGCCAACAACCTCACTCGACCGGCTCCGCGATACGGCGCGAGCAGTAGTTCTTGATGTGTCTTCGAGAACTGATCCAAGCAGTGGCCAAGCGCGGTCCGCAATTCGGTGAACTCACCGAGCGTCGTTTCTTCTGCTTCCGCGGCGATTAGCTTCAAGACTTCGTCGCTGAGTAGCGGACGATCGCGGCGGAGACGTTCGATCATCTGCAGGCACTTGTATCGCAAAATCACCTTTGCCCAGGGCAGAAATCCGTCGTGATGCTCTAGCTGACCGAGCTTTTGCCACATCGTCACGCTCGCCTCCTGGAGTGCATCATCGATGGCATTCCAATTGGGCAGCAATGAGCGAGCATAAGCGCGCAACACCGGCTCATGACGAACGAAGAGCCGCATAAACTCCGCTTCTTTCGAGTGCTCGGTCGTTTCCCCGTCGGGTGAATCCATGCCTCTTATCCGGGGAGAACCACAAACCTGCCGAGAACACTGCCACGATTTCAGAGGTTTGGCTCGACCGACAACTGAGCGCGGCAGACTCAGGCACGAAATAAGAGCCGAATGAAGGTGGAACCGTTCATGAACCGGGGGTTGCTAAACACTTGCGATTTTAACGATGAATACTCGTGATCACTGGTGAACGGGCCCGCCTACGCGAACTCGTCCCTGGAGATTCAACCCCCAATCACACGAATCACCCCCCGTTCTGCGTCTTGAAACCCTTCTTTAAAATGCTACGATATGCCCAGTCAAAACGAGGGGTATTGAAATGGGTCCGGGTCTATCCGCGGAGATCAAAACTGCGCTGGTGCATTTGTCGCGCGCGATTGCGTACGCAAACGATACCGGCAGTAGTCACTGGGATTTTGCGGTGTCGATCTGCCATCTCCGATCGCTCGGCGTGACCGAAATTGATCTTCGATGGTTGGTCAAAAAGGGGTTGGTGGAGCACGCCTACGAAGTGACTGTCTTGGGCGAGGATGGACGAGAATTTCGAGCGACGGGCGATTTAACATTTGGCGACCGCACCTGTTTCATCCTGACTGACCTTGGTTGGGCGTCGGCCCAGTCACTTTCACCGCTCGCTGTCTCACATGTGCATCACTCCGCCGAGTTCAGCGGTCCTTCAAACGAAACGCTTGAGACGTTTGACTGCGTTGGCATCGTTCCCTGCTGGGACGCGTACACGCGAAAGCTGGTGCTGGGCGAGTCCGTGGTCAAGCAGTTCCGTTGGCCGGCAGTGAACCAAGAGGCCGTGCTCAACGCGTTTCAAGAAGAGGGTTGGCCACGAAAGATCCTTGATCCGCTCCCACCGCAACCGGAACAAGACTCCAAACGTCGGTTGGCGGACACCATCAAGTGTCTGAACAAGAAGCAGACCAATCGACTGATCGAGTTCCATGGTGACGGAACCGGCGAGGGAGTCTTTTGGGAGATCACGGCATGATTGACGTCTACATCTGGTAGCCAGATCGGGAGACGGATCCCTGAGCATTCCGATTTCATTCCGTAGTCAATCCGCCTGCGGCAGGATTCTCTGGGAGGTTTAGGAACTGCTTGCCGCAGAGCTCTTCGCCACCGAAGTCCTTCGCCATCGTGTCAACTCTCAGGCCCGCGTCAACATCCCGGTCATTGTGCAGGCCCGCCTCTTCCTTCAGGCCACAGGGTTTCGGATGGATTCCCGACCTCCCGGACCCACGTGATTACACCCACCATCACCCGGCGATCCTCCCGCAGCTCCAGGCGATGCGAGAATCTTCGTCGACAGAGTTGCCGACTGAGATTGATCTTCGCCGGGGCGATGAAGGCGAATGGTATTTGGGACCCGTTCAGGACCAAGGATCGATTCACTCCTCATCCGCGTTCGCGGCACTAAGCCTCATCGACTATTTTCAGCGTCGCTTGCT
>JBCBLJ010001145.1:0-1932 GCA_038520195.1 Planctomycetota bacterium | reverse complement strand
GGGCTCCATCCCAAACTCGGTGTGTAGATCACGCGACCAGATGACGACGCCCGTTTCGAAGTCCAAACATTTGAACTGGCACTGACTGCCGACGTGATAGACACGCCCCTGGTCCACATCGATGATCGGCGTACTGTAGGGACCATCGCTGTACTCAAAGTCGCAGACCGCGGTGGTCGAGTAACGCGTTTGCCACAGCACCGTTCCATCGGTTACCCCACGACACTCGATGACCTCTTCGTCAGCCACCCGATGCGAGTGAATGACCCGACCCGACGCGGTCACCGGTGATCCATAGCCGGTCCCGACGGGAGCCTCCCAAACCAACTCCGGTCCCGAGTCAGGCCAGTGCGGACTGATGTCGGCGTCGATCACGCTCAAGCGATTTTTGCCGAACAAGGCCGGCCACTCGATTGGGCCGACTTCAGCTAAATCCTCTTCGGTGATAGGCGTCGCTGCGGGCTGGGGCGAATGAGACGCTAGCTCCTCAACCGGCTGTTGCTGCTGGCAGCCGCATAGCAACGCCAAGAGGAAAACGAGAAAGTGCTTGGGCCATCGCATCAGTGGATGCTAAGCCAACATCCAGGGCGATGAAACTCGCGGCCGCGAAAACGACCAAGTGGTTCATGAAACCTTTACACACAATCGGTTAAAGGCTTCCGACGAAGACACTTTAGGCCGCTCGGTCCTACTTCAGAATCATGTCGTCGACGGTTTTGCCGCCCGGAATCATCGGCAAGACGTGCTCTTGGTAGGGCACCTCGACATCCAGGAGATACGGGCCCTTGTACTCAATCATCTCGCGAATCGCGCCTTCCAGGTCCGCCTTGTCCTTGACCGTCGCGGCACCGCACCCATAGCCCTTTGCGATCTGCACGAAATCGGGATACCGATCATCTGCATAGGCGTGTCGCCGAGCATCGCTGGTGCCACTGGCCTCGGTGTGGCTGATCGGCCCTAGGTACGTGTGGGCACGGTTCCGATCCATAAACCGGTCTTCCCATTGCACCACCATGCCAAGGTGTTGGTTGTTGAGCAGGAAGACCTTCACGGGCAGTTCTTCGCAGTAGCACGTCGCCAATTCCTGGATGTTCATCTGGAAACTGCCGTCACCGTCGATGTCAATCACGAGCGAATTTGGCAACGCTGCTTGGACGCCCATCGCGGCCGGCAAACCGAAGCCCATCGTTCCCAGACCGCTGCTGCTGTGCCACGTTCGCGGACGACGGAACTTGTAAAACTGCGCCGCCCACATCTGGTGCTGGCCCACACCCACGGTGATCTGAGTGTCCATTTCGGCTGTCACGTCGCTCAGCACCTTGATGGCATGCTGTTGCAGAATTCCATCGAACTCGCTGTCGTACTGGAACGGGTATTTCGACTTCAGCTCGGTGCAAGTCTTTCGCCATGGGTCGATGTCGGTACGTCCAACGGTCCGGTTCAACTCGGTCAACACTTGCTTGACGTCGCCGCGAACGGGGATGTGCGCTTCCTTATTCTTGTTCAGCTCCGAGCCATCGATGTCGACGTGGATGATCTTGGCGTCTTTGGCGAAGGCCTCGACTTTCCCCGTCACACGATCATCGAATCGCACGCCAAGGGCGATCAGCAGGTCACAATCGCGGACGGCATAGTTGGCATAGGCGGCGCCGTGCATGCCCAACCAGTCCATCGAGTTTTCGTGTTCGGGCGGAACCGCGCCGATACCCATCACCGTGGTCACCACGGGGATGCCCGTTTTGGAAATGAAATCGCGAAGCTCTTCACTCGCATTGCCGAGGATGATCCCGCCACCGGCGTAGATCACTGGACGCCGAGCCAACTTGATGGCCGCCGAGATCTGGCGAATCGTCTCACTGGGAACCGGTGCCGGGGTCGGCTCGTAGCCGGGAAGATCCATGGGTGGATCGAGGTTCACATCGGTGACGTCGC
>JBCBLJ010000384.1:0-7597 GCA_038520195.1 Planctomycetota bacterium | reverse complement strand
AGTAGTCTTTGAGGAAGGCGTCCCATTTTTCGCGTCCGACCTCTTCCTCCAGCATTCGCAGAAAGAAGTATCCCTTGTCGTAGGCAATCGCGATACATGGCTGAAGTTGGACTTGGCCAATCGAAATCCCGATGACGGCATGACCGCGATTGCCTACGACAAGGGATACTTCTTTCTGCGAATGCTGGAGGAAGAGGTCGGACGCGAAAAATGGGACGCCTTCCTCAAAGACTACTTCGCGGAGTTTGCGTTCAAGAGCATAACGACGGAAGGATTCCTCAAGTACTTGCAGGAGCATCTCAAAACGGACATCGACGTGAACGTGTGGGTTTACGGGGCCGGGTTGCCAGAGAACTGCCCGAACGTCGAAACGGATCAACTAGCCCGCGTTGCCGCAGCCGCTCGCGATTTTCTGGAAGGGAAGTCCGTAGTGGCGTTGAAGGTCGACGAAAAGACGGATGATTGGACAACGCACCACTGGAATCACTTCTTGCGTCAGTTCAAAGAAGCGAGCCTCTCGCGGGCACAGATGGAAGCTCTCGACGAAGCCTTTGGTTTGACCGACTCAGGCAATTCGGAGATCACACATGACTGGATGTGGCTCGTAATCGACGCGAAGTATGAGCCCGGTTACAAAAAACTGGAACGATTCCTGACCAGCCAAGGGCGACGAAAGTTCCTGGCGCCGCTGTACCGAAAACTGGCGACGACCGACGATGGACTCGCGATGGCGAAGCGGATTTATGGGAAAGCCAGGCCGGTCTATCACTCGGTGTCATCCCAAACCATCGACGAAATCATTGGGCACCGTCGCTGACCTGTCTAGCGTTCCGCAATCAAGATGACGAATCCCTACGAACCGATCGCCGACGCCACTGCAGGAACGGAAGGAACATCGGCAAGCCTTTCGTCGAGGATTTTGCGATGGCGGATTGTACCTGCGACACTGAACTGGCTCATGGGCGTCCTGTTGCTTGTGAGCTTCATCAGCTGGGTCGTGCAAGCGTTTGGTGCCAATGCTGAATACCCTTTCGATTTGCCAATGTGGACATTCTCCATCGGCGTATCGCTGGCTCTAGGTGTCTCAAGTATTCTCAACTTCGTGGCAGGCTTTCGATGGATCAAGAGACGATGGATCTCCGCCGTCGTCATGAATGTCATCAGCTGGATTTTGCTCTACGTCGCAGCTAATCGAATGCAAGCTTTCATGGACGCCCACTAACAACGACAGTTCGAGTCTTAAAGTGATCGCGACCAGCTACCCGACGCAGACAGCATGACGATCAATCCGTATTCCTCAGCCGATTCCGAAGCCGACTCCACAGCCGACCAGCTGACGCCCCGGAAAATCTCTGCATCAGTGGTTCTGCTCGCGATTCTCAAATATGTCGGATCGTACTTGCTGGGCATGGTCGCGTGCGTCTTGTTCACCCCGGCCGAAATGGAATTGGCGGGCGTCGCACTTTGGCTTTACTATCCTGTCTTCGCGGTGGTCGGTTTCATTCTGTTTTATCATCAACTCGCAATTGGTGGCGCAGGACCGTACTACTGGTTTCCTGTCGTGGCCGTTCTACTCCCGATCGTGTTGGAAGGTTTCGCGTACTTCGCGGGCAAACCGCGTTTACGATCCTTCCGCCCGCTTTGGATCGCGTTCCCGATCGGTTTCGTAGGAACACTGGGAGTCTACTTTGCCGCCAGCGCGTCCATCTGAATCAGCGAAACATGCGGTCTAAGTCAGGTACCCCAGTCTGAGTGCAAACAGCACGCTTTCACATCGAGTACGTTTCCGGAACCTGGCCAAGCCCACCCTGCAGATGCCTGACTTGCGAAGCTACGACGATTGGCTCCAACTACCCGAAGACGCACGGGCGCGACTCTGCCAACAGTGGGACGTCTATTCCCACGAGATGTTCTGGGTGCCGATGTGTGCCGCGAGTCGTCTCGCAGCCCAAACACACGTTCCCGTCGTGGATCTTTATGCCGGAATTTGGCATGGCGGCCAATACGTTCTCAACTTGACCGTTCCCAACAGATTCCTTCACGAGCTCCCTCGTCCACTCGAGCAATCGTTCGACGGATTCCGGGTGATTTGGGTGGGCGACGTGCCGGACGTCGAATCGCCAGTCCGATTCCTAGGCGACTGGATTTCATCGGGCAGTCTTGGCTCTTTCCAAATTTCCGTCGTCGATGGAGCGGATGGATTGCATGTCGAGTGTCGGGACGCGACGAACGGCAGAACACTCGATGTCATGGGGCCTTCCGTTCACTTGGATCAATTGACGTTCACAAGTCGCGATGGTGACCAACATCTCTTTCACACTTTAGATCTGGACACCGGCGGCAAATTCAACCATCAGATCACGCGGTGTCAAATCGCTCGACACACGCGCAAGGAGTCATCCAAATGAGTTGTCGTTTGGCTGCAAGGCTTAACAAGAACATCGACACCCGACTTTACGTGCTTCAAAACGCTCGCTAAATCACTCCATTCGCTGTTTCCAAAATCCTGATCTCAGTAGTTCCAGCGTCGTCGGTAGGCTTGGGCCACGGATACCCGATTCGATCGAGCGAGGGTTGTGCTCCGAGGCATCGGAAAGCTGAAACGTGATTGTCTTCTGAGTGATGAGCTCGGTAGATGCGATCCCTTCGACCAAGCCTTCGATGACCAACCCCAATCCGGCCGTTGAATTCGCGCCGCGTTGCTTTGCCAATTGCTGACGTCCGACCGCGGTTAACTCGACGATCACCTGGTTTCCCTCGCCAGAAGTCGAGACCTTTGCCACCAACTCGGGTGTCAGTTCGAGCGAGTCTCCGGAGACGACCAAAGCTGTCCCAAGACTTTCTTGAACCGTTCGGAATTGGCTCGCATCAAGACCGGGGACCAGCGGAATATTGGTGGATTCTTTGACCGACTCCGACTCGATCAGCCAAACGAGTTTTGGCACCTGCTGGACACGAAGCAAGTCTTCAACCTGATCCCGAGAGCAACGCCATGTCTTGATGGTGAAAGCCGTCGGCTGATCGGTGCTGTCGTAGTCGATTCCGAGAAAACCATCGAAGGTTTGCAATCGCCCCTGAAGTGCTCGATCCAAGGTCTCGCCCTGGATGTTTGCGTTCACGACACGGTAGTTCATTTGCACCGGATAGTATCCGAACTCGAAAGCTCCAAGTCCCGCGAGCAGGATGACGGCAGCCGCTGTGCTCACCACGCCCGTGACTTTGGCCCATCTCGACTCGCGAATGAACATCATGGTGGTCGCACCCCACGTCTGCTTCTTGCCCGGCGTCGGAGTATCCGTCGTCGCCCCCTTCTTGAACGCTCGAAATGCCCAAACCGAAATGGGAAAAGCGAGAATCCAAACGGGCGTAATCAGCACCATCGAAATGATGCAGGTGGTCAAACTGAGCGAGCGGACTCTGCCGACCAGATTGAGGATGCCGGTCACGATCTGCAGGGCCGCGAGCGGTCCCATCAACAGGGCCGCCGAGATAATGGCGGGAACCAACGCAAAACCATCCAATTGCCTGACGAACAGGTACTCGCAGATGGCCAGTGTTCCACCGTTCAAAATGCCGCAAAGGATCATCATCGTTCCGTAGACATGACGGACCGAATCGCTCGGTTGATCCGGCCAATCGATCGGGCCGCCGGCCGGTTGACGGGGAACGGACTGAATCGAATCGAAACCGAGTGCATGCGTGATCTCCCGCGCATGCGCTTCGTCATTGCGTTTAATGCTTAGCTGAACTCGCCCGGTCTCGGCATTCGGTAGGTCGCCGAGTGCGGACAGTGTTTGCGAACTCACAATGAGTTTTGAACCGAGGAATCCGGGCACGAGTTCGAGTCGCGAGAGATTCGAACGCGGTATCTGGATCACGTGCGTTTTCGACTTCAAAATGCCGAAGGCGTTCTTAATTCGGAACTCCGCGAAGAAGCAGTCCTCTCTCACGTGGATGACGCCGATGGCCGACGACATCCCGTCGTCGGCTTCGCACGTGAACGGAACGGAGACGCTTGAGTGGTCCATGAACGATGCCCGCCAAGGGGCCTCTGCTCCATCGCCGCCGGATCGCGACTCTCTCGTTTGCGCTGCGAATTGATCGAGTTCGGAATCGAGTTCGGATGCGCGTTGATAACGTTGGTCCGGCTTGCGACTCAGCGTCTTCATGACGATCGAATCGAGACGATGATCCACACGATGTTGAACCTTGCTGGGTGCCTCGTAGCGACCGAGAGGGAGTTGCCCGGTCAATAACTCGTAGAAGATGACGCCCAACGCGTACAAGTCGACGCGGTGATCGACTTGTTCCGGGGCTTCCAGGTGCTCCGGAGCGAGATAGTGCAGTGATCCGAGCACTTGACGCGTCGCGGTGAGGGTTGGGACGCGGACCGAGTCGTCGACGATTTTTGCGATCCCGAAGTCAGCCACTTTCAGCGTGCCATCTTCGCCCAGCAGAATGTTTTCGGGCTTGATGTCGCGGTGGACCACGCCTTTGGAATGCGCATACTCGAGTGCCCCGCAAATCTTCGAGACGACTTCGAGAGCTTCGTCCGCACCGATACTTCCACCCGAAATGGCTTCGCGGAGATGGATGCCGTCGACATATTCGAGAACGAGGTATGCCGTTCCGTCGGGCGATTGCCCGAAATCAAAAATCGTGACGATGTTTGGGTGCGAGAGTTTGGCGAGCGTTTTCGCTTCCCGCGCGAATCGCTCGACAAATGCCGCGTCCGACGAAACTTTCTTGTGAATCACCTTTAGGGCGACATCTCGGTCGAGAGAGGTCTGACGGGCGTGATAGACCGCGCCCATGCCGCCTCGTCCGATCAGCCGTTTCACTTCCAGTTGAGGGAACTGGGCGTTCAATTCCTCCACGCTCGGCAGCGAAGATTCCCCTACGAAATCGCTCGTGGGGTCGCCGATCCCAAGCTGGAGCAAGCAAACATTGCATTCTCCGGACGTTTCGAGCCCCGTGCCACAGGTGGGGCAACGACCGGCAAGTGATTCTTGTGCCATGTGGCGATCTCGCAAGAATAAGGAGTGCTTTCGACCACTCTACCATTCGAGATTTCCAATCGGCGGTTACAGACAGCGCCCGGGAATTCCACAGTTTTTTTCCCTCGCCCGGTCTCCTCTCATTTTCGGCCCATTGAGTTGTCCAGTTCCGCTAAGGCGGTCGAGTTGTTTGCCAGGACGGCCCGCATTTCAGCCAATTCGGCGTCCACTTCGGAGGGATCGTCCAAAGTCTCCAGGACCACCTCCCGCAGCGTTTCCCCAAATCGTTGACGGAGCCGGTGAAGTGCCACTTTAACCGCGCTCGGCGAAGCGACCAGTTGATCGGCCAGCTCGCGGTACTGCGTTTGCGAGAGACTTTCGGTCAACCGGGGCAGTAGCGTTGTCAACAGATCGCTCCGGCCTCGGTTTGCATAAGACATCCGCAGTCGCCGCCTCACTTCATCAAGCAGACTCTTCGCCCAGCAGAGCGTGTAGAGGCGATCGGGGTCGGGATCCCGCGACTCGACTTCCAGCCAACGTTGTTCGCAAGTCCCGAAGTCGACTGAGAGCAAGTTGATCGTGCCGCCACGGCGCACCGTTTGGCTGCGGCGGTAGTCGTCGATCAGAAACCGCTTCCAGGCAACCAGCAGGAAGGTCCGGAATTTTCCTTTGGCGGGGTCTGCCGAATCGAGCATGCCGCGTTGCAGCACGCCACTCAAAAACTCTTGTGTCGCGTCCTCTGCATCTTCGCGACCAAGTCCATGTCGCCTGGCAAAACTATAGAGGGGGTCCCAGTATCGCTGGATCAGCTCGCCGAGTGCGGGGCGACCCTGCTGCGCGTCTTCCTTGGCGGCCCGCCAAACGAGAGTCCACTGAGTGGATGCGAACTCTGGATTCATCTTCATCAAGCCGCTCACTCGGTCATCGTGCCTCTGTGTTCGGGCGAGCCTCCTTGATCGACCCGAATGCCTGGAAGACAGCATAGCAGAGTCACCGAAATCGAGAGCCGAGCGAGCTACGCATCGCCACTCAATCAATTTTCGCCATTTCCAAAAATTCTGGAATATCGAAGCGAATGCATCCGCCCAAAGGGGTGACGCCGAAATTGGCGCTTCCCAATACGACGAGGTTGAAGATGTTTTTGCGATTTGCACCGCTGTGGTTTGTGACTCTGTGCTTTGGAGGATCGGCTGCGGCCGGCCTGATTACCGATGGGTTGATTGCGAGGTACGAGTTCGAGGGAACGCTGGCTGATTCCGTGGGACAAGCCGACGGCACGGCGGTTGGAACTCCCACGTTCGGCTCTTCGCCGGTTTCGTCACATTCGCTTCAGGTTTCCACGGGGAACTATGCTCAGGTCACCAATGGTTTCACGCCCGGGATGAGCTCGTTTTCGATCTCAACCTGGTTTCGCGTCGACGATTTTCCGGCCGATTTTGCCCTTCGGGCACCGATCTTCACGATGCAGGGAGGAGACTTCGAACACGGCTTGACCGCACAGGTTCACAACCCCGCTTTTGGCAGCCCGAGCGTCTCTGCTTTTCTGCGCGGCGCACGATCGGGGCCTTCTTTTACTGCGGAGTCAAATGCGAGTGTATTGGGCGAATGGAATCATCTTTCGGTGGTTGTCAATCGGCAAAGTGAATTGCTAAGCCTTTACCTGAACGGGATGCTTCAACAAGCGGTCGGGATTACTGGACTTGGCAGCATTGATCCCGATCAGCCGTTCCTGTTTGGAACCTACGATTTTACGACCGCTCGAAATGGTCATGGACGTTTCGTCACGGGCGACACCCAGCTTGATGAGCTGTTGATCCATGATCGAGCGTTGACCGCGAGCGAGGTGTCAACGCTGTCGGCTGTGCCAGAACCTTCGTCGCTGCTATCGTTTGCGGGCTTGTGCTTGACAACGGTGTTCACGCGTCGAAGAAAGAGAGCTCGATCTAGTGGGAGAAGCAGACTCGGAGGGCGACTCTCCGATTGAGCGATCTGAAGCTGCGACGGATACCGGCTCTCGATCGGAGATCGGTCGTTGGGCGGTGGCGTACCATCATGACCCGAGCGAAGAAAACATGCATCGGCTGGTCGAGTCTGCCGCCGTTCGATTGCGTGGGCTCGCGTCCCAACTGTTCGACCCAAGTGATCGTTTGCGACGGTTTGTCTCGTCGGACGATCTCTTTCAAGAGTTTGCGATCAAGCTCCCTCGAAGTCTCGAAAAACAGAAACCGACTTCTTCGAGAGCCGTGGTCGCACTTTCGGCAAAAATGATGCGTCACACGTTGATCGACTTTGCGAGGCACCTTTTTGGAAACGACACCGCTTGGGGCAATCTTCAGCAGAAAGACGATAGCAAGCCGTTCTTGGTTCCGGATCCACAAGAATCGCCATCGCGCGCTTCCCAGTTGAATGAGGCGAGAATCTGCTTGTTGGAGGAGGTCGAGAAACTTGGAGAGCTTGAGAAGGAAGTCTTCGACCTTCACTTCATTGAAGGATTGCCACAAAACGAGGTGGCCGCATTGACGGGCATTTCGCAGGGACAGGTCAGCAAGACTTGGATGGGCGTGAAAGCAACATTGGCAAATCGAGTCCAAACGATCCTT
>JBCBLJ010000366.1:0-7878 GCA_038520195.1 Planctomycetota bacterium | reverse complement strand
CGGAGACTCGCTGGTTCTGATTGACCAAACCAAGCTTCCGACACAACTCGCGGAGTTGGCGTGCACGACGGTCGAACAAGTACACGACGCAATCAAGCGGCTGGTTGTTCGTGGAGCCCCCGCGATCGGCATCTCTGCTGCCTACGGAGTCTGCCTCGCCGACGATCATCCGGAGGCCTACCTGAAAGCCATCGATTACCTCGCGACCAGCCGTCCCACGGCGGTCAATCTCTTCTGGGCTCTGGACCGGATGCGAGCCGTCGTCGAGTCGTCCGTCGATACTGACAGCCTGCGTGACGCACTCGTCCGCGAAGCGGTGACGATTCATGACGAAGATCGCGCGATGTGCCACGCCATCGGCCGCAACGGTGCAGCACTCCTCGCCGACTGCCGCAACGTGCTCACACACTGCAACGCCGGCGGACTCGCCACCTCCACCTGGGGCACCGCATTGGCGCCGTTTTATCACTTGCACCAAGAAGGAAAGTCTCCACACGTTTTTGCGGACGAGACTCGGCCACTGCTCCAAGGCGGGCGTCTAACCGCCTGGGAACTTTCCCAAGCCGGGATCGACGTGACCGTGATCACCGATTCGATGGCCGGTTCGCTGATGCGTCTCGGAAAAATCGACGCGGTGATCGTCGGTGCCGATCGAATCACCGCCAATGGAGACGTCGCCAACAAGATCGGCACGTATCCGGTCGCCGTTCTGGCTCGACACCACGACCTGCCCTTTTACGTCGCCGCACCGAGCAGCACGTTCGATCGGAAACTTGACTCCGGCGATGACATCCCGATCGAGCAGCGCGACCGCGCCGAGGTCGCCGAGCCCAACGGCGTCAAGACCGTTCCCGAAGCAGCGAATGTTCTCAATCCCGCTTTCGACGTTACACCCGCCGAACTCGTCACCGCCATCATCACTGAACATGGCATCGTCGAGCGTCCGACCAAAGCATCGCTCGAACAGCACCTGACGGTGAAGCCGTAATGGATCGCGTTTCCAGCTCAAACCAGAGTTCAATTCGGTGCGGACGGCATCACAACGTCTTGTGGCGCGTCGAAATCGGTTGGCACGTCGACTCCGATACGCATGAGTTTTCTGAAGTCACCCGGTGACAACTTGCTCAAGTCGGACCTCCGCAACTCTTGTCCCGGTGTGTAGGGCTGATACTGGTTCGCCTGAAAACCAACCAAGCCCGTGATACCAATGACGATCAGAGCGAGCAAAATGACGATTCCAAACCAGGTGCGGGTCGGTTGAACAAACGGTCGGAAAATCGCCGCAAAGAAGTTCGGGTAGAGCGTGTGGAGTAAGACCACCGCAAACCACACGAGCGAAGTCGCCGTCACCGCCAAGCAAGCCATCTGCGTCCAATCACGTTGCCAGCCTGGTTGGTCAACCCAACGTGGGTCGCCGAAGACACTCACCCAGGCGATGCCCGGCGCGATGATCGGAATGACAACAATGGGAACGAGGATCGCAAAGTGAATCACCGCGAGCACAACACGTGTCACGTAGCTTGGCCGATCGGGTGAGGTCTGTGATTCGCGACGAAGCGCGACACGAGCCAACGTGAAAGACGCGATGGCCCCAATCAGCAGGATGCCGAAGGTGAACGTTCCTCCCTCGCCGTAGGCATTGGATGCTAGGGCTCCCAAGACCAACGAGACGACACCGATCGCCAGCGACAGGTAGGCAGGAATATCAACTCGCGGGTTCTTCACAAATCGATCTCGCGCAAAATCCCAAAACCCCGACGAAGCGTTGCGAAGTGAATCCGTCGTGCGTGACGCCATCGCACGAGCCTGTCCGGCCTTGCTCTGAACCCATTTGACTTTTGACCCCGTCGCGGCCTGGGAATCAACCGCCGGTCGCTCGACCGCGTCGATATCGTCCTTGATATCGGCGGCCGAGGGATAGCGTTTCTCGGGTTGCTTTTCGAGTGCGCGAAGGACGACGTCATCCAGTCTCACATCGATTTGGACCGCCATCGGTTTCGCGGCATCCTCTCCGTTGACCAATTCGCTCGGTGGATCAAATCTTCCCAACGGCAACTCGCCCGTTAGCATCTCATAGAACACCACACCGAGCGCATAGATGTCTGCCCGATGATCGACACTGCGAGGATTCTCGATCTGCTCGGGTGCCATGTAGTGCAGCGTGCCGACAATATTCTGAGTCGTCTCCATCTCGTCGGTCGGTGTGACACTGGTTCCCTGCGATGGTTCAGGGCTCTTGCCGGCAACAAGTTTTGCCAACCCAAAGTCCGTGATTTTGAGTCGACCGCGAGCGTCGAACAACAGGTTTTCGGGTTTGATGTCCCGATGAACCACGCCTTCTTCGTGCGCATACGTCAATGCGTCACAAAGCTGAGGAATGATCTCCAGCGCTTCAGTCTGCGATAGCCGTCCCTGCCGCATCACTTCGCGCAGGTTCGCCCCTTCGACCAACTCCATCACGAGCATCGCGTACGGGCCCGCTTCGCCATAATCAAACACCGAAACGATGTTGGGATGATTCAGCTTTGCCAGCGCGCGTCCCTCGGCACCGAATCGATCGCGAAACCCTTTTCGTTCAGCGATCTCGGGAGGCAGGATCTTGATCGCGACATCCCGATCAAGTGACTTTTGGCGTCCAAGGTAGACCGCTCCCATCCCGCCTTGACCGATCAACGCCTGGACTTCATAGGCTTCCAGATGCTCACGCAATTCTTCGACGGTCGGCGGGACAAACGATTGCCCCGGCCCGAGCGTGATCGCCATCGGTGCCTGGGTATCCCAAGGCGGACGCAAAAGACAGCGCGGACACTGGACGATCGCCTTGTCAGTTTGGTCGCCCTCTGTTTTGGCATGCTCCGATTCAGCGTCCGCCATATCCACGGGAGCCAAAGGGATTTCTGTCCCACATCGGGGGCACTGTTTGGCGGTCATCGTTCCAAACCAAAGCGAGGGAGACATTTCACTGGCGTTCTACCCTCTTCTGCACGCGAACCTCGAAGCGGTTACAAGCTATTTCACTGAAAACCTAGTTTTTCCCAAGTGCCTGAAACAGGTGTTCGCGTTCCCGTCCCCATTCGCTCGGATCGTCAAGTGTTTCCGCGACGGCTTGGACCAATCGATCGCGATAAGTCTTTCGCAGCCGATGAATCGCGACCTTCAGCGCTGTCGCGGAGAACCCAAGCCGTTCGGCGATGACAATTCGCTCCTCGGCACTGATCTCGCCCGCGGAAAGCAGTGGAGACAATTCGCGAAACCAATCGCCACGCCCCGACGATTCGTATTCGGCTTCCAACTCTTTGAGCGTTTGGGACACCAGCAACACCGCCCACTGGTGGTCGAAACATCGAACCGGGTCCGCGTGCTCGTCTGCGGCGTCGCCGGATTCAAACCGACGATTGACTTCTCGCAGACGCTCTTGGTCCAGTGAAAATGTCGCGTCACCTCCGCCACGCTTCTGAGCATTCTCACGTCGATATTCGTTCGACACGAAATGATCGAGTGCGGCGTACAGAAACGCTCGAAATCGACCACGCGACTCGTTCGCCGTCGCGATCGACTGTCGCTGAATCAGATTCGCGAAGAACCCCTGAATCAGGTCTTCGGCGTCCGCTTCCGAATAGCCCCGTTTCCGCAAATAGCCGTATAGCGCGGGCCAATACGATTGACACAACTCTTCGAGAGACTGTCTGGCTTGCCCGCCGAACTCGGGATCTCCCAAATCGTATCCAGCGCGGGCCACCAGACTCCAACGTGTCGTCGGCAGTCTTCCTCTCACTGACATCGCCACCCGAAATCGTTTACAAACTCGACGCCTGCTTGGGCTTCAAGTCTTTTATGAGTCGCTTGATCAAGTCGTCGACGGTGATCCCATCAGCCTCGGCGGTAAATGTCGGGACGATTCGGTGTCTCAGCACCGGAAACGCGAGTGTCTGGACATCTTCGACCGTAACGTGCGGCCGGCCGTGCATCAGCGCACGTGCTTTGGCGGCCAGCACCAGTTGTTGACTCGCCCGCGGCCCCGGCCCCCATTCGATCAGCTCCTTTGCCCACGGAGCACTCTCGGGATCCGCCGGACGAATCATTCTGACCGCGTCGAGCACCCATTCCTTGACGTGTGGCGGCAATGGAACCTCACGAACGGTTTTCTGAAACGAAATGATTTGTTCGCCCGTCACAACCGCTTGGACGGCCGCGTCGAAGGTCGATGTCGTTCGATCGACGATTTCAGATTCTTCGTCGCGGGACGGGTAGTCGACGACGACGTGGAAAAGGAATCGGTCGCGTTGAGCTTCGGGAAGTGGATACGTGCCCTCTTGCTCGATGGGGTTTTGCGTCGCAAGTACAAAGAACGGCTCTTCCAGCTTGTACGTCTTTCCACCGGCGGTGACTTCGTGCTCTTGCATCGCCTCGAGCAAGGCCGCCTGGGTTTTTGGCGGCGTTCGGTTGATCTCGTCGGCGAGCAACATTTGGGTGAACACCGGGCCGCGTTCGAACAGCAACTTCCGGCGGCCGGTCTCCGGATCCTCCTGAATGATGTCGGTCCCGGTAATGTCACCAGGCATCAGATCGGGCGTGAATTGAATCCGATGAAAGTCCAGGTGCATCGATTCGGCAAGCGTCCGAATCATGAGTGTCTTGGCCAGTCCGGGAACGCCCTCGAGCAAACAGTGCCCGCGTGAAAGAATCGCGATCAACAATTGCTCAATCACGGCATCCTGACCGACCACCACCCGCGAGACTTGCTCCCGAATCGCGCGGCACGCCTTGACCAGTTCCGCGGCGTTGGCGATGTCCGACGTGTTGGCGGCTTCTGAGTTGGAACCACCCGGTTCGATCGGCGGCGGCTGAACCATATCGATACTCTCTCCGTTGGAAACTGGTCTCTCGCGAGAGACTATTGTAGACCGTCGGGGCGACAACGGGTTCTCGTGAATCATACGCGCCGTTTTGAACTGGCCGCCAATTGTCCGGAACCGCCGAGGCGTGAAGAGCGTGACATGATTCGCCCGAAAACGGCTCCCCCCAGTGGGCAGTGTCCTGTCTTCCCGCGGTGCCGTATCTTGTCCACATGGCATCGCTCTACGTCGTCCGCGGTCGAGATCAGGGAAAGCACTTCGTGCTGAGGGATTCGGTCGTGCGCATCGGGCGCGACACCGCCAACACGGTGCAATTGCTCGATAGTGAAGCCTCTCGAAACCATGCCGAAATCCGAATCCAGGACGATGGCGACGCGGAGCTGATCGACCTCAACAGCAGCAACGGCACACAAATCAACGGCAAGCGTGTCGAACGCTCCTCGCTTGCCAGCGGAGATCGAATCGAAGTCGGCCGCACGTTGTTGATCTACACCGGGACCGGCCAACCGGCCGCGATCGAGGCCGCGCATGGTGTCGATATCGTGCGACAGGTCGGCGCCGACGACGCCAGCCAGATCATTTCTTCAATCGCCTCCCGCTCCGGCAGCCACCCGGGCGCGCGAGACAGTAACCATCCGGGTGCAAGAGAACGCCAACCAGACGCGATCGACGGTAGCCAACCCGACGACGACGGCGATGAGTCGGCAAAAGATTTCCCGACTGCGGAGTCCGTCGACGAACCTTCGAGCGAAGCGGACTCGGGGTCCTTCAATATTCGCACCATCGACGAGGCCGACCGCTCGCTCGAAGTGATGTACCTGACGGCGCTCGCCGTCGGTCGCACCGATGACCTCGACGAACTGCTCAACCGAGTGCTGCGGCTCGTCTTCGATTGGGTCGATGCCGATCGCGGCTGCGTGATGCTGCGTGATCCGGAAGTCAATCAACTGCGTCCCGCGGCACGCTGCGACCGGCGTGCGAAGTCGTCGCCGTCGGACAACCCAATCAACATTAGCCAGACCATTCTTGAATACGTCATCACGCGAGCCGAAGGCGTACGCACCAGCAATGCGACCGACGATGAACGTTTCGACGCCGCCGCTTCGATTGTGCAAGGCGGCGTCCGCGAAGCACTCTGCGTTCCGCTTCAAGGTCGATACGACACCGTTGGCGCGCTTTACGTCGACACTTTCACCTCGCCCGGCCAGATCGTGCGCCAAGGCAAGACCCATCGGTTCAATGACGAACACTTGCGACTGATCACCGCGATCGGTCATCAAGCCGCTTTAGCGATCGAAGACACGTTCTATTACTCCGCACTACTCCAAAGCGAACGGCTCGCCGCGATGGGGCAAACGGTCGCGACCCTGTCTCATCACGTCAAAAACATCCTGCAGGGCATTAGCGGTGGAAGCTACCTGATCGAATCGGGCCTCAAACGCGAAGACACCGACGCGGTTCGCAAAGGCTGGGGCATTGTCGATCGCAACCAAGAGCGAATCTCGAATCTCGTCATGGACATGCTGACCTTCTCCAAGGAGCGGGTACCAGAAAAGGTCAAAGCCAACCTGAATGAGACCGCCCAGGATGTTGTCGAGCTCATGGTCGGTCGCGCTCGTGAATCCGGGGTCCAGCTCGTTCTGATCGAGGACGACCACGTGCCGCCGGCGCTGTTCGACCCCGAAGCATTGCACCAGGCGGTTCTGAACCTCGTCACCAACGCCATCGACGCGGTCGCCACAAACGACGCAGCCGCCGACTCCGATGAGTTGCCAGGCAAAGTCGCCGTGCGGACCGGATTTGATCGCGAGCAAGGATGGTACTTGGACGTGATCGACAACGGCCATGGAGTCAAGCCCGAAGACCGCGCCAAGATCTTTTCACTGTTCGAGTCCAAGAAGGGATCGCGAGGCACCGGCTTGGGACTCCCGGTGAGTCAGAAGATCATGCGAGAACACGGCGGCGAAATCCAAGTGCTTGACCCCGAATCCGGCAGCGGATGCTGTTTTCGTTTACGACTGCCCGCGAGTTAATCATCGCCGACGATTGCGGTCAGCTCAACGAAGGAGCGGCAACCCAATGAAAACCAGCGACACACCACCCACGGTCGATTCACCCTGCGTCCAACTCTGTGTTTTGGGGCCGGAGGGTCATTGTGCCGGTTGCGGACGAACCACTACTGAGATTGGGGCATGGATGTCGGCATCCCATGACGAGCGGCTGGAGATCAAGCGTCGCGCCGCCGCCCGTGTGCGAATCGCCCAGGCTACCGCGTCCAAATGATGTAAGGCCCCGCTACTAGTCCCAGCGCGAACGCCGCGAGTCCTTTTTCTGACTTTGCCGTTGTTTCGCTTCCTTGCGTCGGCGGCGACTTCCCGCCGTGGGCTTGGTCGCCTTTCGCTTCTTGGCCGGTTCGCGACATTCCAACAACATTTGCGTGAGTCGATACCGGGCGTCGGCAAGGTTGCGTGGCTGATCACGGTAACGCTCCGAATGCAGCACCAACTCTCCCTCGCGATTGATCCGATTCTGGTGGCGGACGACGAAGCGATTGCGCCACCCGGGATCGATCACGGTAGATTGTGTCGGAGACCAGCGGAGCGTTACCTTCGAGTTGACTTTATTCACATTCTGACCGCCCGGCCCGCTGCTGCGAGCCACGCTGGTACGCAATTCCGACGCGGGAATGGTCAACCGCGGACAAACGTAAAGATCGCTCATGAGACTGCTAACTCCGACATCCCAGCATCATTTCCTTCGACGCCGCGGACTACCAGCGGGCTTCCTACTAATTCTCTCGCTCTTGGTCGCGTGTGACGGGCAAAACGACTCGCAAGCCCAGGATAATTCTGCTCTCACAACTCCATTGCAGACTCAAGGCGACACCGAACAGGTCGGGTCGGTTCGCGCTCCAGAAATAGCGCTCGCCGAAGGTAATTTTGATTGGCCGAGGCTTCTTGGAGCCAATTTCGATGGCACCGGTGCTTGCGAAGGCATTCAGTTTGACTGGAGCTCACAACCT
>JBCBLJ010000212.1:0-10893 GCA_038520195.1 Planctomycetota bacterium | reverse complement strand
AGCTCCAGGAGGAAAAGTTATTCCCCGAATCCGAGTGGTTCTCGCTCAAAATGGACTCGGTCCCCGAGGGCGAAACCAACACGACCTCGAGGTTGCCACGATAGGTGTGCGTGGCGTCGAAAATGACTTCGACCGACTCGATGATGATGTCTTCGCTCACCGAATGGGTGGCCGAAACGCCGGTCGAATCATTGTCCGGGATCGCGAGATCCTCGGTTAGTGTTCCACTGTCATAGGACCGTTCCGCGGTAACCGTTCGCCAACCTTGAGCCGCCTCGACCGCGGCAGCGGCGTCGACCATTCCGAAACCGTATTTATGGTTGATTAAGCGCCCCGCGCCATTGGTCGTCCAGTCCGAATCGGACGCATCATTTTGTACGGCGGTTTCGACCAGAATGTGTTGCACATCCCGCCACGTCAGATTGGGATTCGCTTCGAGCATCAGCGCGATCACGCCCGAAACCAACGGCGTAGCCGAAGACGTGCCGCCGAAATTGTCGGTGTAGTCGTTGCTGAATCCGCTGCCGTTGTTGTAACCCTGGTTTCCTAGTAGGTCGGTGGTCACAATCCCCACCCCCGCACCGTTAGACGGCGCGGTCACCAAGATCGGTGCGCCCGGTTCGCTGTAGGGTGCCTGCTGCCCGTTGTGGTCAATCGCAGCGACCGCGATCGTGTAGCGCGAGTTCGCGTACGCGTCGTAGTTCACGTTGTCGTTGCTTCCCAAGCCGTTCCCGGCGGCCCATGTATGGATGCTACCTAACCCACCGCGTCCATTGGTAACGCCATCGACAAACGCTTGAAGCGTCAACGGCCCTGGGGCACCCAAGGTGCCATCGTCAAAGGGGCCCCAACTGTTGTTGTAGATGTCGATGTTCTGCAACGAATAGGTTAGCGCGGTCGCTTCATCCAAATCAGACACCGGACCCGCAATCAAGCGTAAACCGGCCAAGCCCGCTTCAGGTGCGGAGCCAGTGACCCCAAGAGAGTTTTCAAAGACCGCGGCGGCGACCCCAGCGACCGAGGTTCCATGCGGATCGCCGGCACCGGGCGCCGGGTCAGCGTCATTGCCGTTGAAGTCGAAGCTGTCGGCGGCCGAGTAACGATCGTCTAAGTCCGGATGCGTGTGTTGCAACCCGTCATCAATGATGCCGATCAGTACGCCATCGCCGGTGTAGTTGTCCCAAGCGGGTACAACGTTCGCATCCACACCCGCAACGCCACCGGATTGTCCGGTGTTCTGCAGGTGCCACTGATTCTCGAACAAGGGATCATCGGGGATGAACCGCTTGTTTTGCTGACGCGTGACGAGCGGGTAGAAACCATCAATCAGTCCATCGCTCTGAGCCTCTTGAAGAATCGAGATGGCGTCTTCTTCCGCCGTCGGATTCCAAACGACGAATCCGTAGCGTTCCTCCGTCGAGCCAAGCGAATCAATAAATGGCTCCGAGTCGGTCGAGGGAGCGATCGTCCAACTTTCAACGGAGTCGAGCTCCTGGCTGGAATACTGATCTAGATCAGCGGCTCGCAAAAAGGCCGCTTCGACGATCGGATCCGTCAGCGATGAATCCGTGCCAATCTGGGCCGCAAGCAACTCGCGGCGCTCAAGCGATTCACTCACCAGCCGGCGGTGGTGTCTTTTGTGAGACGGTCGGATAGGACGACGATCACGAAACTTAGGCGAAAGCATGAGAGTCATTCATCAAATCGGATAAAAAATGAAATGAACGCGCCAACCGAGTGTAGCCAATGAAATTGATCTTGCCGTCATCGAATCGGATTCAAACGACACCGGCGAGTCGCCCCACCTGGGCGAGGGTACTTATCGAGGTGGAAAAATAAACCCTTAAGGCATCATCGGTCGCCGCTGCGCTCCCTGAGGTGAGGAAACACACCCGCGGGAAGCAAGGCCACGCGGCCAAGCCAGCTCGGATTTCGGGGCGGAACTCAGCGCGGTGAAATCACACCAGCGAGACCCGATCCCTCCATTACCGAGCCGCTATTCTAACCGGCTCGGATTGGGGGCTGGCAACGCGAACCGGTTTGGTCCGAAGCCGTGGATACGACTGCGTCGAGCGAGACGAGCGACGACGGACGTCTCGACCGGTTTGTCGACTGAGAAGAACCGATTTAAGGCCAAGTTTGGCAGTTCCGGATGCGAGAAAACGCACCTCATCCCCGGACGATCGCAGTAATGGGTCGTCACTTTGCATCCGCAATCCATACGAAGTCCGCGGACGAGGACGCCATCCGAGTCGCCGGTTAGCCACGTTCTTTGAATCGCCGTTCCAAGTCAGCAAGCAGCGACTTCAGCTCTTCCATTGGCATTGTCGCCAGGTCTTCCAAACTCGAGGCGGGGACTTTGAGGAATCGCTGAAGCATCTGAATCTGCCCGCGGAGTTCTCCCTTCGCCTCTCCCCGCGCTTCTCCACGTTTTTCCGCATCTTTGATCTCGGAATACCGATCCTTCGCTTCTTTGGCGCGGTCGTCGTAGAGCAGTCGAAGTTCAGGGCTCTTGGCAATCATTTCGAGGATTCTTGTAGCCTTGGCGAATGGCTCATCCCTTAGCAACTCGCGGAGCTGGTCTGCTTCATAGTTTTGGGACTTGGTCAGGAAGTAGACCCAACGGCTGAAGGCATCGGTATCCGCAAGGTCCTCCGCCGAAAGATCGTACTTCGATAGCTGCACTAAGTGTAGCTGGATCTGGTCACCACAAGCCAACGAATGGGCGGCATCATAGAGCGAGAAACGGAGGTGGCCGAACTCGACGTCACGAAAGAGCGGTTCGGTCAAAAAACAGACACTGATCACTGGCCGAAGTTCGCCGTAGCTCGTTCCATCGGTCATTTGGCGTGCAAACAACTCTGCCGTGTAGAACACCAGTCGGTTACGAAGCTCTTCTGGACTTCGATGACGTACCAAGCGCCGCTGGCATCACACGCCTTCACATCGACGATGGACAGTTTGTCGTCTTCGAACTGCTTGTCATTGAATGGGTTGAGGATCTCGACCGCTTCAATGGGCGACTCCGGCTGGAGCACCGCGTTGAGCATGTGAATCAACAAGTCCGAGTTTTCGACGCTGCCGAACAGGAGCTTGAAAACGAATTCGACGGTGGGTCGGATTCCGAGCGGCATGGAATGGAGGTCGACGTGACGAGTTTTAATCGCTCAATCGGAAGCAACTTGCCGGACCGCCCGACGCAGGCGATCGTCCTCGACACGACGTTCGATCCTTTCGCGGTTGCTGAATGGATCCAGCGTTCCATCAAGGAACGCGCGGCGGAACCCGTTCGCCGTCATCGTTGACCGGATAGATGGCATCGCAGTCCTTCAGTGCGGCGATCATGTCCCGGATCATTTTTCTCAGCACATCCGGCTTGGCGGACGCGAGATCATTCTGCTCGAACGGATCCTCGTCGAGGTTGAACAGCTGATAATGCTTGCCGCCGGATTGGATCGAGTCGCCTTTGGCAGGTTCAGCGGGCAACGCATGGAAGATGGCTTTCCATGGGCCATCACGCCAAACGGTGAAGTAGCTACTGCGGTGAGGCCCGTGCGGATAGTGCATCAAGAATTGCTCGCGACGCGAGGGGTCCGTGTCGCCGGTAAGCAAGGTCTGCAACGGTTTTCCATCGACCTTGTGATCGGAAGGTGACTGTCCTCCGGCGAGCGACAAAATGGTTGGGAAGAGATCTTCGACGGACGCGACCTGTGTTTGTATTTTGCCACGGGGAATCTTAAGCGACTTCTGCAGTTCGTTGGTCGGATCCGGTTTCGCCCATGCGGCGATGAAGGGGACCCGCATTCCGCCCTCGTAATGCGCCCCTTTCTTTCCTCGAAGCGGCGCCGCACACGCGACTTCGTGCTGATGTCCCAGCGGCGCATCAGACCCATTGTCGCCCAAAAAGAACACGAGCGTATTCTCAGCGACACCGAGTTCGTCCAAATGATCCAGCATGTCCCCCAGCGATTTATCCATGCCTTCGATTAGCGTCGCGAAGGCCTTTGCATTCTTCGGCTTGCCGGAGTCCGCATAGTTGGCCGCAAAGCGTGGGTCGGACTCAAATGGGGCGTGAACCGCATAGTGCGCAAAGTACAGATAAAACGGCGCCCGCGCTTGAACCGTTTCGCTCACACGACGCTTGGCTTCGACCGTCAATGCTTCACTGAGGAACGTCTCGGTGCCGTGGTACTTTTCAAGGTGCGGCACCGCGTGACTCGCACGCTTGGTTCCTAACCCATAGTTCTTTTCACCGTAGTAGCTGCCGGGCGCGCCGAAGGAAGCACCACCGACATTGATATCGAAGCCAAGATTCAGGGGTTCGGAACCTTCGTGATCGTTGGGGCCGAAGTGAGCTTTGCCGACGTGAATCGTCTTGTAATTCGCCGCGCGCAGCACGCCCGGAAGAGTGACGTCACCACCGCGAAGCCCCGCCCAGTTCCAGTCGGGTGCACCATTCTTTCCAGCATTGTCGGTCCGCGGATTGATCCAATTCGTCGCGCGGTGCCGAGCCGCATTCTGCCCGGTCATGATCGTGATACGCGTCGGCGAGCAAACACTCATCGCATAAAACTGATTGAAGCGAATGCCCTGACTCGCAAGCCGTTGCATCGAAGGCGTTCGATAGTAATCGTTCAGCGGGTACCGCTTTGCATTCCCCGATTCATCCGTCAGGAATGGCACGGAAGTATCCATCACGCCCATGTCGTCGATCAGGAACACCATGATGTTCGGCTTCTTGGCGTTTTCCGCTCGGAGCTCGGTGGGAGCGAGACCGACCGTCATCACAACGAACACGACAACGAAACTCAGTCGGGGAAATCGAGCATTCATGGTGTTCTTGGGGGCTAAAAGAGAGTGGGAAGACCTTCGTCGAGGCTCTTCGCTTTGGAGGACATGGCGGCGTTCATCAATTCGATCGCGACGCGCGACTCCAAGGTTACTCCCGCTCGAACGCCCACGCACGGATCATGTCGTCCTTTCTCGAGTTCAAAGTCGATTTCTTGCAGGGCCTTTGTCACCGATTTCTGCGGCTTGTTGATCGTCGACGTCGGTTTAAACCCGACCCGGGCCACCAGCGGCATCCCGGTGGTGATGCCGCCGAGCAAGCCTCCATGAGAGTTGGTGACGTAGCCGGCCCGGCGAATCGAATCGTTGTTCGCGCTGCCGGTCCGCTGGATGACATCGGCACCGGCCCCGACCTCACAGGATTGAACCGCGTTTAAGCCGCCCAACGCGCCCATGATGCGAACCTTCAGACTTTGATACAGCGGCTCGCCGAGCAACGGCATCACATTGAGCGCGACGACTTCCACCGCAGCGCCGAGCGAGTCACCCTGCTGACGCGTTTTTTTGATCAGCTCCGCGGCTTCTCCGGCGAACTCGGTGTCGATCGTCTGAATCTCCCCCGCCGAAAGTTCCGCCTCGACCATTTCGATCGCATCGTCGGCGTAGCGTCCCGACGCCGTGTCCCTCTCCTGCGTTTCACATCGTTCTGCGAGCGATCGCTGGGCCTTGAGCGGGCCGACCTGACAGATCGACGATAGGATCACCGTGCCAAACGACCGTTTGAGAAACAGCCTTGCGATGCTTCCGCCGATCACGTCGGTGATCGTCGAGCGGTAACTACTGCGGCCGCCGCCACGAATGTCGACGAAGCCCTTCGATTGGTGATACTTGACCAGATCAGTATGTCCGGGTCGGACCTGCCCCGTGGCACCGGTGAATTGGGTGTAGTCGCCCGACTTTTTACTCGTCGAAAGGACCATCGCGGCGATGGGTTCACCGGTCGTGTAGCCCGCTTCATAGCCTTCCGTTTGAAACCTCACTCCATCGACGTCAACCGAAACCTTCCCTCCAAGCAGCGCATCGTGGTCGGTCTGATAAAGACCCGATAGGAATACCACCTTGTCTTTTTCGTTGCGCGGAGTTCCATGTTTGTTGCCACCCGGACGGCGGCGATCGAGATAGGTTTGGACG
The DNA here is from genome assembly GCA_038520195.1 of Planctomycetota bacterium. Taxonomy (GTDB): domain Bacteria; phylum Planctomycetota; class Planctomycetia; order Pirellulales; family Pirellulaceae; genus Stieleria. Next base: position 4,914 of record JBCBLJ010000212.1, on the reverse strand, counting down.
AGGGATCGCTCGACCATTAGACCGGGAGGGCAACCGAACACGATCGTGGTGATCGCTGGACCGTGAGACTCGCCGGCACCGCCCACGCCGAAGTAAGGTCCGCCCAAGATTTCCATGTGGTTGCTTTCCTTCTCGGACGATCGACTACTGATCGAGCGCGTTGATCCCCGAAGCCTCGATTGCGAGCACTTTGTCCAACCGCCGCTGGTGCCTCTCGCCGGGCGTGTAGCGGGCAGACAGGAAGGCACGCACGATTTCCAGCGCGAGTTCGCTGCCGATGATTCGCCCGCCGATGCAAAGCACATTCATGTCGTCATGCTCGACGCCCTGATGTGCCGAGTAGGTGTCGTGACAGATTGCAGCGCGAATCCCGTCGATCTTATTCGCCGCGACGCTCACGCCCACGCCGCTGCCACAAACGACAATGCCACGATCCGCGTTACCGCTCAACAATTCCCGAGCGACGGCGACCGCGAAATCTGGGTAATCGCAGCTCGTCTCGCTGTCGGTTCCGCAATCGATGACCCCGCTCACGGCCGTTTGCGTTTGATCACGCAGGGCCGCGACCACCAACGTTTTCAGGCTGAATCCGGCGTGGTCACCACCAATCGCAACGCGAAGCGGAGAAGGATTCGATTCAGACATATGCGTGCCGGGAGTCGTGGGGATACCAATTGCGACGGCAGTCTACTCTTCCCGCGAAGCTTTCCCTAGCGGGCTGAGCGGGCTCCCCACGCGGGAGTGAACCGCCGAGCTAGCAACGCGGCAAATGATGGACTCGACTTGGGCGACCGATTCGCGTGTTTCACGCCAAAACACCGTTGTCCGCGGGGGTTAATTCTGTTACCTTTCGCGGCCCACGTCGGACGCGTTGTCCGACACTCCGCCCGGGTCGATTCGCTGGTGCCGTCATCAGCGGCTCCCAATCGGACCCGTCTCGCGACCTTCCACTCATGGCGCGGTTCGCGGAGAGGTCGTTGCTTCATTCCTCCAACCCGTGTCGCGGCAGGCGAGTATCCACATTCGGTGGTTCCTTGCGGCGAGTTTTATCCGCCGCCCCTATTGCTCTCCGGCGGGACCATTCCGCCGTTATTCGCGACGCATTGAAAACGGAACAAAAAGAAAATGGTGAATCGCAATCTCATTCGGTCGCTCGAAGATGACGACCTGCTGAACGACCTTGAGATGATCGCGCCGGTCGACGAGACCGAGCAGGAGATTCTCGGCTATTTCGAGCGGGATCAACAGGAATATGGACAGGGGCGAATCGTCAACGGAACGATCGTCGAAATCAATGACGAGTGGGCCCTCATCGATGTTGGCTTCAAGAGTGAAGGTACTGTCAGCCTGAATGAATGGGGCCCCGAAGACCCCAAGCCTTCCGTCGGCGACACCATCCAGGTCCTTATCGAGGAGATGGAAGACGAACTCGGTGCCGCGGATGATCCGTACGGCATGATCGCCTTGAGCATGGACAAGGCGAAGAAGATCATCGAATGGGAAAAGATCATCGAGCGTATCGGCGAAGGCCAAGTGGTCACCGGTACTGTCATGCGAAAGATCAAGGGCGGTTTGCTGGTCAACATCGGCGTCAGCGTCTTCTTGCCCGGCAGCCAAGTCGACATCCGTCGCCCCGGCGACATCGGTGACTTCATCGGCCGGGTCATCCAAGCCGAAATCCTCAAGATCGATGACACCCGTCGCAACATCGTGATCAGCCGTCGGTCGTTGATCGAAAACCAACGCGAAGAAGACCGCGCGTACCTGATGCAGGAACTCGAGGTCGGCCAGATCCGAAAAGGTATCGTCAAGAATATCGCCGACTTCGGTGCGTTCGTTGACCTCGGCGGCATCGACGGCCTGTTGCACATCACCGACATGGCTTGGGAGCGTATCTCGCACCCCACCGAAATGGTTTCGATCGACCAGGAAATCGAAGTCAAGGTGCTGCACATCGATCGCGAAAAGCAAAAGATCGCACTCGGTTTGAAGCAAAAAGATCGCAACCCGTGGGAGAACATCGAGACCAAGTACCCGGTCGACTCCAATCACGAGGGCGAAGTCGTCAACGTGATGAGCTACGGTGCGTTCGTCAAACTCGAGCCCGGCATCGAAGGCTTGGTCCACATCAGCGAAATGAGTTGGACCAAGCGGATCAATCATCCCAGCGAGTTGGTCAACATCGGCGACAAGATCGAAGTCAAGATTCTTGGCGTCGACCCCGAAGGCCAGCAACTGTCGCTCGGCATGAAGCAGACGCAAAAGAACCCTTGGGACGATGTGCTTCAGCGTTACCCCGAAGGCACCGATGTCAACGGCCGCGTCCGCAATCTCACCAACTACGGTGCCTTCATCGAGTTGGAAGAGGGCATCGACGGGTTGTTGCACGTCAGCGACATGTCCTGGACTCGCAAGATCGGTCACCCCAGCGAGTTGCTTGAGAAGGGGCAAGAGTTGAGTTGCCGCGTTCTGAGCGTCGACGAGCAACGTCGCCGTATCGCGCTCGGATTGAAACAGCTTGACAATGATCCCTGGGACGGCGATATCCCGGACAAGTATCAGCCCGGGCAATTGGTCAAAGGCAACGTCACCAAGATCACCAACTTCGGTGTCTTCATCGGACTCGAAGATGGCTTGGAAGGCTTGCTGCACATCAGTGAGTTGGCTGAACACAAAGTCGAAAACCCCGAAGAAGTCGTCAAAGTGGGCGACGACATCGAAGTCAAGGTGCTTCGCGTCGACACTGACGAGCGGAAGATCGGCCTTTCGCTCAAGCGAGTTGACTGGGGTGAGGAGCAGGAACGAGCCGCCGCCGAAGCCGAAGCGGCCGAAGCCGCCAGCGGAATCCCTGCCGGGGATGGCGAACTCAAGGGTGGTCTTGGCAGCGGCGAAGGCCCACTGTTCCCGGGCGGCTGATTCAAGCAGTCGATCACGCGGTGACTGACCGCTCGATCAACACGACATTCAAATGCCGGTGGCACTCGCCACCGGCATTTTTTTGTTGAGGCTCGATTGCTTGAGTCAGACGCCCGGAATGCGCCGGCTAAGTTTCGATCAGTGGAGAACAGTCTTCCGGGTCGCCAAATCCGGCCAAACAAGCGGCGGCAGCGCGGCAACTCGAAACCGCCGATAGAACGCAGAGCAGATACGTTCGAGCGGTCGAAGGACGACGGCGTGACGTTTTTGGATTCCGGGGCCTCCGACGCTGACTGTCGTTTGAGAACGCCGGGCCGAAAGGGTCCCGGTAAGCCCATTAAGGTTCCAGGAAGAGGTCGTCTCGTTGTCTTTTGACCCGATTCGCTAAGATAGAGGTGCGGGTTGCGGTATTCGATGAGGGCGTTTGTGGCACTCACGTTCAGCCGCGTCCGAACGACTACGGATAACTCACATGAGATTGATCTTCGCATTGGTGGTTGGCCTGATCGTCTGCTGTGCCGAGCGTACCGTCGCGCAGCAGCAGCGGTTCGGTTCGTCGATGAATCTGACCATGTCCCGATTTATCGACCCGCCCCGCCTTTTGCGTCAGGCATTGCGTGACGCGGAAGAGGCGATCGAGCAAGAACAGTTCAGCGAGGCGGTCGTCAAACTCGGTGACCTATTGCAGCGCGACGTCGATGCGGAGGAAGCGGGTCTCAACAATCAAGACTTCTTCCTGGACATCAAGGACACGCTCCCGCAACGCACCAACGAGAGTTTCTTCAGGCACTGCCATGACCTGATCGGGGCGCTACCAGACGCCGCCCGTAGGACCTACGAACTTCGTTACGGTCCGCTCGCGAAACAGTTACTTGAGTCGGCGACGAAGACTCGTGATTGGGAAAAGTTGCGCGCGGTCCGTCGCAAGTATTTCCACACGAGTGCCGGGTACCAAGCGTCGCTACTGTTGGCACAACGCGAGTTGTTTTTGGGGCATCCGCTCTCGGCTTCATTGCTGCTCGACGGCGTGGTGCAAAGCCGATCGGCGGTGAATCAACTCGGAGAAGAGTTGATCGTCTTGCATGCCATCGCATGTCGTCTTTCCGGACGATCCGTTCCAAGCGGAGTTTGGGAGATCAAAAATCCAGTTAAGGCCGGTGATGCGGCGGCCACGGTCGTCGAAGACTGGCGATCTTGGATCGACGCGAACTATGAATTCTCCAGCCCCGATTCGCGAACGCATTCGACCGACTATCCGTTCTTCGGCGGTGGTGGGGCACGCAACGAAACATCCGACGGCCAGCTGCCGATTTCGTCGGAACGGTACACCGTGCCCACCTGGTCGACTTCGCGGGAAGAACAAGACATCCCCAAAAAGCGGGACGAGCTCGCCGCAAGCGGAAAACTGGTGCCGCCCAGTTGGTCGCCCATTTTGGTCGGCGACCAACTCTTGATGCGGACGACGAAGGGTCTCTTCGGGATCGAACACCGCACTGGCAAACGTGTCTGGCCGTACCCTTGGTACGAAACCAGCAGCACAACCGAAAACGAAGACTCGATGGTGCCGTTGGGTCGTGGTCAACCGGACCCTTCGATGCGACTGATGCAAAGCGTTTGGAACGACGTTCCGCACGGGCAAATCACCAGCGACGGGGAAAGAGTTTTCTTTCTGTACGATCTTTCGCCCGCCCAAAAGCCTCAAATCAATCCGTTGATGGGTATCCGCGGAAATCGTGCGATCGACGGCGGCAGCAATACCCTGATCGCTTTGGAACTCGCGACCGAAGGCAAGACGCTTTGGAAACTCGGCAAGAACCCGACCGTCGTCAGCGAACTCAACGATGCTTTCTTTCTCGGCGCTCCCTTGCCCGTCGATGGCTACTTGTACTCCATCATCGAGATGGATGGCGACATCTCGTTGGTTTGCCTGAACCCTTCCACTGGCGGCTTGGAGTGGCAGCAGCAGTTGGTGGCCAACGAAGGCTGGGGTATTCAATT
>JBCBLJ010001176.1:0-1747 GCA_038520195.1 Planctomycetota bacterium | reverse complement strand
CGCCGAGAGCGTGAGTCTCTCGTGCGACTTCGATGACCGACCACAGCCAACAAGGTTGGAAGTCGCCCTGTTGGAATAGGGCTTCCGCGATCGTATTTGGTTCGACGCCGATCGGTTCGAGTGAAACGGCATCCACTCCGCTGCCGAACGCAAACTTAGTCGTATTCGTCGCGTCAAAGATCGCTTGGGCTTCATTCAGGAATGCCGGCTTAACGACGGCGTACGCAAGTGAGCGTATTTGAAAGCTCCTCAGCGTTTCAATTGCTCGTTCGAAACGGACAATGCTCATTTCCTTGAGGAAGAGTTCATTGCGAATGAAGTCGCTACGCGATTCAAGCCCGATTCCGATTTCAAGCTCCATCGAGCCAGCGGCGTCACACAACTCCCCAAGCGTTTCGGCCCGAATGTAGTCCACCCTGCTCTCGAGCACCACGCGTTGAACGCCGTTGTCGGCCATCTGCCGAAGCATCTGTTTCAGCTGGATTCGAGGCAGTTCGCGTTCATTCAGGATGTTGCCTTCGTTGTACAGGCACATGACCGGAGAGTATCCATGCGACTCAATCGCAGCGTCAAACTGTCGTTTGTACATGTCACGAATATGCACGCCGTCAATTCGTTCACCCGCCGTTCCCAGGACCGAATGACGGCAACCGGTGCAACCACCCGTTTTTCGCGCGAACTCGCAACCAACATCCGATCTCAAGTAGATGATGGTGCGATCAACGGACTGGCCGTCAAGGTTGTATGTCCACCGCTCCACCGCCTTTGGCGAGTGGAAGAGAAGCGAATCAATCGGGAGCAACTCAACTTGCTGGTTGAGTTGTCGGTTGAGTGGACGCAGGATTCGTCGGTTGCTCATGGCCGCAGCTTAACGCATCGAGCGTTGGACATCACGACGCGCATCGGACAAGACGATACGGCGTGGTGAGTCTCGGACTTTCGAACTCTGGATTTCACAAAGGACTGACTGGCGACGTGGTTAGTCTAACCCCATTTGCTGGATTTGCTAATGGTGTCGCGGATTGCCGACGCAGTTCAGACTGCAACGCGTCACACAGGTTCGCAGGCAGGCATCTTTTTCGCATTTTGAGGGGCCGCTATCATGTGCTGAACCGGCCGAAGCTACATAAGTGAGTTCCAGCATGATCGTCAAATTTGAAGTCAGCGAACAAGTGTTCGGGCTGTTTCCCAACCCAGTTTTGGGGGTGGTCATCGGGTCCATCGAGGAGGCGCTTCCTGCTCTCGATCAGCGTGCAACGGAGATGCGGCAGAAGGCTCTCGATGACCTACTGGCGTCGGAAATCGAGGTCGCCAACATTGTTTCGCATGTCAACGTCTCTACGTGGCGCAGCGCTTATCAAGCTTTCGGAGTGAAGGCGAAGACTTACAAACCGACACACGAGTCTTACATTCGTCGATTGCTGAAGGATGAAGAATTACCTCGGTCAATTAATCCAATCGTCGATATCTACCTTGCCAATCAAGTGAGGCACGTACTACCCCATGGTGGATACGATGCTTCAACGCTCGCCGGAACGGTGAAGCTTGACGTTGCGTCGGCTGGAGAAGAGTTTCATCCACTCCGCGGAGGAACAGAGAGTGTCAATTCCGGAGAGATCATCTACCGAGATGATGTGAGGGTTCTCACGCGGCGATGGAACTATGAAGACAATGATGCCACGAAGATCACGGACGAAACCTCTCAATTTGTGCTTGTCATCGAGTCACCGTCGAGCGAAATCCCTGT
>JBCBLJ010000567.1:0-5629 GCA_038520195.1 Planctomycetota bacterium | reverse complement strand
CGGGGTCCTCGACCCAACGCCCGCCATTTCGGTCAATCGGTTGAATGACGATCCGTTCCTCGTTGACCTTCATCCAATCCCATCCCTTGTCGCACTCGAACTGGGACTTCAGTTGTGACGGAAACGTCGCCACTGGCTCCAGCCGCTGGGGCCAATCCTCGGCGACGAGATCCTTGAGCTTAGACGTCGGGCGGCCTCCGAGTGGTTGGAAATCGCCCTTGTCAGCATCACTCGACGGACGGATGGCCTGCTCGCTCGACGATTCAATCTCGGACAGCACATCGGCGAACTTCCCGTCGCCCGCCAATCCCAGCCCACTTGGTTTGGTCTGACGTTTTGTCTTGCGCGTTTGCCGTGTCGATTGCTTCTCGCCACCGCTTTGACTCGACTTGGTCTCCTTCACCGCCGCAGAGGACCGAAGCGATGAATCATCCGCCTCCGCGGCACGTCGCCCGCCGTCATTGCGGTTGACGAAAAAGACGATCGCAACGATCAACAACAGAGCGCCCGCGCTCCCGGCGTGGTACTTCCACTGACTCGGTTTCTTTCGACGTTCGAGTTTGGGGGACGCCTCTTTCGCATCCGCGGCCTGTCTTGCTGGTCGGTTCGCAGATCGAGACGGGGCAGAGTCGCTTGATGATGAAGACGGGCCGCCTTCCCGCTCGACGGCTGGCGTCGAATTCGATGCAACGACTCCGCTCGGGACTGCTTTTGCCGGTTCGGTTCGCGGATTTCGCAGCCCCTCGTCATAGGCCATCTTTGAGTCGCTATCGGTCAAGCACCGACGCGCAATGGCGACCCGCCCGAGCAGGTCTTGCACGACCTTGCGGTTGGGGCCCGACGCGATTTGATGAAGGTACGCGGCGCGCGTCTTGGCAGCGGACTCAATCAGCTCCGTGTCGGCTTCAAAATCCTCGACACCGAGGAGCGCGTAGTGATTCGGTGGCAAGCGTTCGCTGGGGATCTCAAGCCACTCAGCGTAATACGTTTCCAGTTCTTGGTGTGAGGTCATAACGTTCGCGGCACCCGATCGAATCAAACGACAAGGACCGTGTTATACCACGTCAACGGAATCAGGCGCAGGTGAAGGAGAGGGCCGTCCAGCCAATCAGCGCCAAAGTTCCGGCCACCGTCGCGGGCGTTAACTGCGTCAGAACGTGATCCATCAAGTCCGCACCGGTCGTCATCGAACTCAGAACCGTGGTGTCACTGACGGGTGAACACTGATCGCCCATCACGCTTCCATTGAGGACCGCTGCGAAGCAGATGGCGACAAATCGATCGGGATTCGCCAGACCGTCCGAGGCCGCTACGGAGAACGCCAGCGGCATCGCCAGTGGGAACGCGACTGCATACGTTCCCCAACTCGAACCCGTCGCAAACGCGATCGCGATCGTGAGGACGAAGAGCAATCCTGGCAGCAGCCAAAACGGAATCGCGGACCCGAGCAGGTCGACAAGAAACGCCGCCGCACCGGTTTGCCCCGTGATCGCGCCGAGAGTAACCGCTAGCATCAGGATCACGGACGCCATGACGACGCCCTTGAGCCCATTTCCAATCCCCTCCATCAACTGTTTCAGTTGCATTCCGCGCCACAGAGCCGAGACGGCCGCGACGAGCACCGCTACGCCGAAAGCGACGCGGACCTCGGGTGTCTTGAAGAACCAATAGGTGCCGACGGCGATCGCCGTGATCACCACAAGCGGCGTCACGAACTCAAGCACCGAAGGCTTGTAGCCCTCCGGAACGCTACTCGTTTGAAGTTCCTGCGAAACCATCGGCTCGGCGCCGGGACGATCGAGTTGTCCCGTTTCCCGAGAGCGTTTGATCGCGGTACGCATTTTCTTACCGACGATCGGAGCAGAATCCATCGCCAAGAGGAACGTGCCGAAGACGGCAAAGATCGCGTAAAAGCTCAAATACAAATTGTCAAAGAAGAACGAGATCCGAGCTTCCTCGGTCGCCAAATAGGCAACACCGGGGACAAACAAGAGTGCCTGGATGTAGAGTGGCCAAGCATTGAACGCCAGCAAGATCGCGATCGGTGAAGCGGTCGAATCAACAATGTAAGAGAGCTCCTCGTGACTGATTCGCTCTTTATCGGCGACGGGCTTCACGGTCGCTCCGACGATCACGGTGCTAATCGAGCCGCCTTGAAAAAACAGGATCCCAAGCAACCAAGCCACAAACTTGGCGGACTTCGGTCCACGTACAAAGTTCCTCGTCGCCCACTGCGCAAATGCCTCCGCTGCGCCAGTGCGGGACCAGATTCCCATCAGCGCCCCCAACAACCACAGATAGAGCAAAAGAATCCCCGCGCCACGAGAACTCGCGAAGGACGGCAGCAGAACATCGTCGACGATATTGTACTTTTGCAGCAGTAGCCCTCCGGATACAACGCCCACGAATAATGCAATCAGCGGGTCTTTGAGCGTCAGACAGAGCGCGATGGCCATGAGTGGAGGAATGAAGGACCAGACGCCCATATGCTGCGTCGCGATCGCAAGAAAGTAGCTGTCCTTCTCATCCACAAAGACAAGTCCGTTGGCTTCCTCGGGTGGAATCTTATCGAGGTCTTTGAGTTTCTTCGGTTCGACGATCGGAATCCGTTCTTCGTCAACCTCGTAAAACAGATTCCCATCATCATCGGTCGTTGCTTGAATCGCCGAAGTCCGAACACTACTCCACCTTGGATTCGCAAAGACGCCCGCGAGAGTTGCCATGGTCAGTCCGACAACGACCGCCCCGATGGTGAGATTGCGAATCCGGGGACTAAGCATAGCGCTTCCTGCAAAAGGAGGGTTCAAGAATCACGCCGGCGTTCGAAAACATTCGGGCGTGGAAGATTCGGTCGTGAACAATCCGACGAACCACCACTCGGCACAAACGCCACCGATCTCGGGCGCGATGCGCCGTGACCCGATGCCCGATACCGCACGCTGTGGCCCGCTGTTTCGCGAGTTTATAGCATCTCCGGACGCGCGGGTGACATCGTCGCCGTCGAACCCACAAACGACAGCCCGCGCCCCAATCGGGAGGTGTCAAGCCTCCCCGGACGAAAGTCGCTTCGAAGTCGTTCTAGCACGAGCGAACTAATCCCAACCTTCGCCCAAAATCTCGCGACCTCTCATCGTGATAAGCGACGCATAGATTTCAATGTCGATTTGCTCGCTGATGAACCGCGTGCTTCCGTCACCCAAATTCACGTTGATTCCTCCGATGTGAAATGAATAGGCCTCGTTGTTGTTGGTCGCATTGATGACTTGCGGCCCCACGCAGGTCAACCCATCACGATTGAATCCATGCATCGGAATCATGTTGACCGGGTTCGCCCAACCGCCGCCGCGTGTTCGACCATTTGTCACATTGAAATTCCCACAGCCATTATTGTTGGTTCGAGGACCAAACCTCCCGAGCACCCAGTACTGCGGACGCCCCGCGTCTTCGACAAGTATCAACGTGTTGGAAAGTCCATCGAGCACGTCGCGAAAACGGGTGACACTGCGATTGATCAGACCGTCACGGCTGCGCCGCTCTTCGACAAACCCGGCATTGATCAGCTGTGTCGTCACGCTTCCATGTGGAACATAATCGGTGGTCGCCGTCTGCACATTCGCGTTGATAAAGTCGAGTTCATCTCCCTTCGGCGACGACGGGCAAAGCAAAAGCTCAATCTTGCGCCGAATGGCTTGCTGATTCTGAGCGTGATTCCAACGGTAGTTGAAATCGTACTCCTCATACACCGATCCCTGCTCATAGTACGGCAGCAATGCCGCGGCCCACGTGTGCCCGAGTCCCGGTTCCGACTGTCGCGGAAACCGCTTGAAGGATGCGTGATAGTTATGAGCCGCGAGCGCGACTTGACGCAAGTTGTTCGCACACTGCATGCGACGCGCGGCTTCCCTTGCGGATTGAACCGCCGGAAGCAGTAGGCCGATCAGAATGCCGATGATCGCGATTACAACAAGCAACTCAACCAGTGTAAAACCGCGTCGACGCGAGTTGGCGACGAAAAAAGTACGAGAAGAATCCATGCGATAGGCCCCCAGAGCGCAGGTCAGAACGGCGTGAGCTTATCAGTCTCAAGCCCTCGGTGCCAACTTTTCACGTCGAGCGGCGGCAGTTTCCTCCTGAATCATTTTTTGGCGATGCGACTCGAGCGAAATCAAACGGAAAAGCTCGTCCCGAAAGCGAACCAGAAGAACATCTCAGTAACTACCAGTCCTCCATACCCAGTGAGGCGACTCATACCTCTGGAAATCCCAGCGTCTAGAAACCTTGTCGTTGTAGTCTTCGATGCGAAGCGCTCCCGCTCACCATTCATCTTTTTGCGCTGGTTCCAGTTATGCGATGAGGCGGGTCGACGCTCCAGCTCTCTTTCGTGCGGCGGTAAGCGGAAATCCGGGCTTCCACCGTCCCGCAACTATACTTTTGTCTGGATGGTGCGATCCGCGCTTGCCTCACCGTCGTTTCCGAACGCCCGATGACTAAACCATCTCACGAGCATCTCCGCCGACTCGCCGACATGCTTCGTCAGGTATCGCCTGATGGAGACTTTGTGGCAATGGACTGCTCCCCGACGCGTGACGTTGAGGAATCCTTTGCTCGTAGCACGCGATCGCTCTCCAAAGAAGTCGACGGTGCAAAGGCCGGTTTAAGAGCGTTGATCGGCGGCCGACCCGACAAGCTCTCGCCTGACCAGGCACTTGGATTAGAAGCGATCGTTCTGCCACGATACCGTCCGGTGGTCGACGTCATTGAAAACGATTTTCATCCGCCACCAAAGCCCTGGACGCATTTGGGCACTCGTGTCGTGCGTGACAACTTGCGTCGCGCCATTCCGTCGATCGGGCGGGTGGAGGTCCCGGCACATCCCACGGTTCCCTATGCCGGCACGGGCTTTGTCGTCGGTGATGGGATTCTGATGACCAATCGACATGTGGCGGAGCTCTTCGCGGTGGGGCTCGGTCGGAAGCGATTGGATTTCCAATCCGGGCAATCGGCAAGTCTCGATTTTCGAAGGGAGATTCTCCCAAGCGAACCCGTCTTATTGGACGTCGAAGAAATCCTGATGATCCATCCGCACTTCGACATGGCGCTGCTTAAAGTTGCCGGACTCGGAAGTCAACACGCGCCGCTGATACTTGATGTCTCCGCGCCGAGTGACCTGATCGAGAACGATGTCGTCGTCATCGGCTATCCGGCTCAGGATCTGCGCAACAATCCGGAACTGCAGAATCAGGTCTTCCGCGGTGTCTTCAACGTGAAGCGCGTTCAGCCGGGAAAGCTCAAGTCCGTCGAGAGCCTTCAAGACTTTTATGGCAATCGAGTCGACACCGTGACACATGATTGCTCGACGCTTGGAGGCAACTCCGGTTCCGCTGTCATCGACGTGGCAACGGGAAATGTGGTCGCCCTGCATTTTGCCGGAGAATACCTCCGAGCGAACTACGCCCTGCCGATTCGCGAGCTCGCACGTGATCCCCGTGTCGCCGAAACCGGTCTTCGCTTCAACGACAAGGTCACCCCTTCGGAGGCTTGGGACAAGAAATGGAAAATCGCGGACGAAGAGATGATTCAAGACTCGTCGTCGGCGCATATGGTCAATGACGTTGCGATGGTAGGTCGT
>JBCBLJ010000360.1:0-7972 GCA_038520195.1 Planctomycetota bacterium | reverse complement strand
TTGTCGGCGAGCCGTTCGGCCAAGGTTCCGCCTTCGAGCAATTCCAAGACGAGAAAAAAGCGACCGTCTCGGTCATAGAACTCAAACGGGGTAACGATGTTGGGGTGTTGAAGTTTGGCGATCGTCTGCGCCTCGACTCGGAAGCGATCGTGGACGCGAGTCGCGCCCGGCAGAATCGTTTTGATCGCGACAGTGCGGTCGAGGCTCTTTTGCTGCGCTCGGTACACGACGCCCATGGCGCCACGGCCCAAAAGGTCGACAAACTCGTAGTCATCGAGTGCTTCGTTGGGATGAAACAGCGTCTCGATGATCGAGGCCTGCACGGAATCGAGGATGCCGCGATCGGCAGCAAAGTAGTGCCAGGAACGATCTTTCAGCTCCGCTTCGATCGCCGCTTTTTCGAGGGTATCGCGGGACACCCCGAAGTGGACTTCCGCGAAATCGAGGAACCACTCTCGGGTGCGTGTCATGACCCGGAACCGTTGACTTCATCCAGTTTGTCAAAGATCGCTTTGAGCGAAGGTCGGTCGCTATTGGTGCGGCCAACGTACGCGAATCGGACCTGTCCCTCCGCATCGAGGATATAAGTCGCCGGCATCGCGAGGTCGCCCTCGATCATCAAACGCTTGACCGTCGCGAGGTCTTCGTCGAGCACAAATGAAAGCGGCGTCTTGTTCGCACTTGCACCGGCAAGATCGCTGACCTCGTCCACGAACTCGACCGCTTTGGCCTTTTCACCCGGATAAACGACGATGACTTTGGTGTTCCGCTCGGCAAACGCTTCCTGGTTGCGGATCAGCCGGGCGGTCTGGGCGCTGCAGTACGGGCAAAACATCCCCGAATATCCGCGCGTCACAACCAGCAGCACGTTCTGCTTGCCTTCAAAATCCGAGATCATGACCTCGCCGCCGTCGTGTTCGACGAACGTGAGGTCGAAAACGTCCGACTCGGGCTCGGAATTCGAGGTCACGTCGTCGTTGAAAACGATCTGCGGAGAGATCGCCGACTCGCCCCCGTTTCGACCGGAGCAACCCAATTGGATTAGACAGACTGCTGCCACGAAGCAGAACAGTATTTTGCCCGGCATTGTTTGGCGGCGGTTTCGAGCCACGGGAGGCCATCGATTCATAGGAGTAGTTTCCGGTGCCTTCAGTGAATGGATCGCCGCCTCGATCTTGTCCGTGCCTTCGTCGCAATGCCCAGCCGTCGATCCTGTGGGCGAGTATACCTTTCCAGATGGCGTCTGAAGGAGTCCATCCGCCTTATCGATTCGGAGTCTCAGGATTCCGCCGCAAGCTCATTCAACACCGCCGCCCCGCGCCGCAAGACATCGTCCGTCGCCGCGAAACTGATGCGGAAATGGGTGTCTCGTCCGCTAAAAATGTTCCCGGGAATGACCAGAAGCCCGCGCTCGATCGCCTTGTGGACAAATGCTTCGCCGCCAGTGGAGCCCGGGGCCTTGGCGAACAGGTAAAAGGCCCCGCCGGGCTTATTGAATTCAAACCGCTCGCGTAGGAGGTCACAGATCAGATCCCGTTTGCCGCGATAGTCGTCGATATGGTGGCTCAAATCCACCGACATCGCTTCGAGGGCACCCCACTGAGCCGGCTGCGGCGAACAGACGAAAGAATATTGCTGAATTTTGAGCATCGAGGCGATGACCTCGCCCGGTCCGTGGACATAACCGACGCGCCAGCCCGTCATCGCGTGACTCTTGCTGAAACCGTCGATCACGATCGTATTGGGGTTGAATTGAGCCGGCGAGACAAATGGCTCGTCGTACTGAAACCGAGAGTAAATCTCGTCGGAAACCAGCGCGATTCCCTTTTCGTCGGCTAGCTTTGCGACCGCCTCCAACTGCTCCGTCGACGCCGCGATGCCGGTCGGGTTTCCGGGGCTGTTTAGCAAAATCATTTTGGTACGCGGCGTGATCGCGGCGGCGATCTTGTCCGGATCGAGCTCAAATCGCGGGTAGGAGTCGATCGGAACCGCGACTCCACCGCACATTCGCAATAGCGCCGGATACATCACGAAAAACGGATCGAGGAAAATTACCTCATCGCCCGGGTTCACCATCGTGAGCATCGAAAGGGCCAGGCCGCCGCTGGTGCCGCTGCACACGAAAAGTTCGCGATCGGCGTGCCCGTATTGCGATTGGATATCCGCATGCAACGCCTCGCGGAGCGGACCAATGCCCTGAGTCGGAGAATAAGCATTCTTTCCACCGCGGATCGCCTCGATCGCGGCATTCTGGACCTGTTCGGGAACGTCGAAGTCCGGTTGGCCGATCGACAGGTTGATCGGATCTTTTAGTTGGGCGGCCAAGTCAAAGACTTTGCGGATCCCGCTGGAGTCAAAGGTGGTCGTTCGTTCGGCGATCCAAGGGTGCATGCTGTCGTCAATACAAAGGCTGAGTCAAAATGCTGTCGTCGTGACTCCCGAATTCTAAACCAGAGGTGCCTTGTGGCCGAGGTGATGCCCGTCGAACCCGTGATTCGGTTTTGCGCGGTGATCTCCCGCGAACCGGAGATTCGTGAACTCGCGATCGAGCGATTGACCGAAAACTGGGGCAGAATCTTCCTCCGTAGCGAGCCACTGCCGTTCGAAGCGGGAGGCTACTACGCGGAGAAGATGGGTGCCGACCTTCGAAAAGTGCTCGTCGGGTTCGAACGACCGGTCGATAGCGCGGACCTCGCCGATTGGAAAACATGGTCCAACGATTTGGAAAACGAATTTCGAGTAGGAGACTCGCGTTACGACCGCCCGCTGAACCTCGACCCTGGTTACGTCACGCAGGCGAAATTGGTTCTGGCGACGACCAAGGACCGCGACCATCGCATCTACCTGCGCAATGGCATCTTCGCGGAGATCACGTTGACCTACACCGCGAAACGATGGATTCACCATCGCTGGAGCTATCCCGACTACCGGACCGAATCCGTGGCGTCGTTCGCGTTGGGATGTCGTGACCGGCTTCGCGATTGGTTGCAAGCATCTCAGGACGAGCGCCGCATCAAACGCCCGTGAAACATCTCTCGCGCAAGCTTCTCGCGCGGGTTGATGCGGCGAGGCCTCGCCTGACACTGCGTTTGCTGGCGTCAGCGGTCTTTGTGTCCCGATGTCGCGCCGCGCTGGCCCCGTCTTCGAAGTGATGGTTGCCTGTTAAGGCTGGTAAACCTTGCGGCATTCCCACGTGATGCATCAAGGGATCGTGCCGGTTGTTCCGATCCACTTCTCGTGCCGGGGATTCCGGCTACTGCGATGGCGGAACCCCGCAACTCCGTCGCCGCTGACACGCATTCAGTTCTGCTTAACGGATTTGGGAACCTATGCGACCATTGATCCAACCCTTCCTCCCAGGTTCCCGCCTCGCGTTCGTCGCGAACCGGACTCGACTGATCGCCCTGGTCGGTTCGCTGTTCGTGGCGTCGAGTCTTTGCCGCACGGCGGATGCTCAGGCGGCGGGAACGCACGTCACGGACTCCAAACGCGAGACGCCGACAGTGCTCGCCATCCGACGAGCGAGTCCTTCGGTCGTCAACCTTCATGGGCAGAAGACCATCCGAAGTACGGCCACGAGCTCCGTTGGGGCAGGCGACAACGGCGGCTTCCGTCAGGTCAACGGAATGGGCACCGGCGTGATCATCGACCCGCGTGGCTACGTGATCACGAACTACCACGTGGTCGAGGATGTCGACAACATTCGCGTCACATTGCACGACAAAACGGTGACATCGGCGACGCTCGTCGCTTCGCGGCCGCGGAGTGACTTGGCGCTGGTCAAGGTGAACACCAACAAGCCGCTTCAGACAATCGCACGCGGCACCAGCAGCGACTTGATGGTCGGCGAAACCGTGATCGCCATCGGAAACGCCTACGGATACATCCACACGTGCACCGAGGGAATCATCAGTGCCCTGCACCGAGATGTGCCGGTAAACGATACGCAAGACTACGAAGACCTGATCCAGATCAGCGCTGGCATCAATCCGGGTAACTCCGGTGGTCCGTTACTCAACATCGATGGCGAAATCATCGGCGTGAACGTTGCGGTACGAGTCGGTGCGCAGCAGATTGCGTTCGCAATTCCGATCGATCAGGTGATTGGTATTGTGACTTCGATGATCGATCAATACAACTCGCAAAGGCTGTCGACGGGCGTGCGAACCAACGGCGGACCGCGCGAAGGTGACGGCGTTACGATCACACATGTCTCCGCCAGCAGTCCTGCCGCACGGGAGGGATTGAAGCCGGGTGACCGCGTGGTCCGCGTTGGTTCTCAGCTTGTCGATGACCGTCTTGATTACGCTTTGGCAATGCTCGAAGCCGAGGCGGGAGATCGATTGCCCGTCGGCATTCAACGTGGCAGTTCGGAACTTGAACTTGCCCTTTCGACGACTCACTCCGCCCATGGGAGCGTTGGCACGACGGCCGACTCGGCCTGGTCTGTTCTAGGAATTCGTGCAAAGCCGGTATCAAACTCCGGCATGAGTCGACTCAACAGTCGAATGCAGACGCCTTACCGCGGCGGACTCTATATCACCTCCGTTCGGCCACGTTCGACGGCCGCCGAACAGGGCATTCAAGCCGGTGATATTCTGCTCGGCATTCACGGTTGGCAGACGGCGTCGATGGATGACCTTGACGGAATTCTCAACCATCCGGAAATGCGGTCCGGACCGCGGGCAAAGTTCTACATCGTTCGCCAAAATCAAACGCTCTACGGTCACTTCAAACTCGCCGCTCGCGGTAAATCAGGTTCGCGTCGCTAAGCGTTCGATCGCAGGCGACCATCATTCCCGCGGTCATCACGGAAGATCGCCGCGGGCAGTCGTCACGCTCGTCCCGGAGTAAGCTCACCCGACCCGCATGATGCGTGGTGAGCTTACTGACCCAGCCGGGACGAGCGAACCGACTTTGGCGGCGTGGCGTAATGTCCTATCGATGGCGTCGGCCAGACAGGCTGTCCTGCCGTTGCCGCCGAAGAGGTGCGCGAGTCGTCTTTTTCTTTCAAGCGTTCACCAATGACGCTGTAACGAACAGTCGTCCTCTTCCAGCGGTACCGGTCTTGTCTTCCACAGGAGTCGGTCATGGGATTCGGTGAAGATGGAAACCTCGGCGAGCATTCTTCGGAACCTGGGCCAACGAACGAAGCGTCCGATTCGGCTCACGATCGCAAGGGCGAACTGACCTTCACGCAGCCGAGCCAGAGAGGGCGACCGGACCGGGGTTCGGACGACAACGGTTCGATCGCGCGTCTGCTTTACACCCAAAACCCGTTCTACTTGATCAGCTGCTTGTTGGTCATCTACGGATGCCAGAGCCTGGCGATCTACAGCGGTGATGTGCTGACGAAGGCCTTTTCGATGACCGGCGGGATCGCCGCGTACACGCTGCTGATGTCGCTCGTCTGCGTGGCCGTCGTCCGCGTCGCAAACGTTTGGCAGGACGCACGGTCGATTTATCTCGTCGTGCTGATCAGCTTGGCGGCGATGACGACCGGTTTCGATGAACTCTGTATCACGAATCGGGATGCCGCGATGGGTTTTTCATGCGCTGCAACGCTCGTGATCGTTCTCGCGCTCGAGGGTGTTCGGCGACTCAGCGGGTTGCGACTTGGATTCTGGTACACCGCAGCACTGTACGCGCACTTTGCCGCCTTGGTGGTCGTCCCGAATTGGCTGGGATACGCGGTCGCATCGCGGAATGATGCGTTGGCGAATTGGGGCGCGATGCTCTTTTCCGTTTCGATCGCAGTCGCACTGTTGTTACTCGTGCCCGCGGTACGCCGAGGAATCGAGTCGACTAAGAACAATGGCACGCCCTGGAACTGGCCGCTGTTTCCGCTCGCGGCGTTCGTGGTTCTGATGGTGCTCGCGGCAATTCGCGCGCACGCGGTGTGGATGTCGTTCGGATTCTACGGGGTCGCGGGCAGGTTCGAGCCATTCCTTTTGTTGCCGTTGGTTGCGGCGATCCTACTTCTGGTCGCCGAATGCGGTCTGGGAACAGGTAACACAACACTGCAACGAATCGCCCTGTTCAGCGCGCCAGCGCTCTTGATGTGTGGACTCTCCAATCATGGTGACACGTGGCTTCCAATCCGCGCGGACCTCCAGATGTATTTCGGCTCTTCGTGGACGACCTCGCTATTGGTCACGATCGGACTCTATGGCTGGTACTCGTTTCGCGGAATACGGTACGCATCAGCCGGGATTCCAATCGCGCTTCTTGCCCTCAGTTCCACCGGTGAGCTCCCCCGCATCGCCGAAGCCAATGGCATTCAGTCTTGGATGATTGCCGCCGCCGTGAGCGTGGGAATGTTTGGGATCGCGATTCGACATCGCGACTCCGATTGGGCGTGGCTGTCATTCTGCGGCAGTGTCTTTATCACCTTGTTGGTCATCGGCGAAAGTAATGACCCACAATCGATTTGGCGGATCGTCGCTGCATCGTTTGCCGGGGTCGCGATGTTGTTCCTTGGCGCAGTGTTTGAGACGGAACTCGCGAGGTGGTTACGTCATTTCGCATGCGTCGCCATTGTGTCGGGTTTGCTCTTCGCGATGATTCGCATGTTCTTTCACAGCGAGTCTTGGCCGCTTCTTTCCATCCCTGCCGTCGCGGCCGTGACGTTCGGCTATGCGTTCATCGTTCACCGCCGCGGGTGGCTACTCGTTTCCGTCTTTCACGCCGCGGTGTTGCTCATTCTGTTTGCTTGGTCGAGTCGAAACGCGGGCTCTTGGAAAGTGCTAAACTGGCCGATCGCGTCGGGTTTGGCGTGTTTGGGTGTCGGGCTGGCCATCACGACAAGCAAGTCGGGTTTGTACCAACGAATGCGCGAACGAGAAAAACGCTCGGGTGAGCCCCGATTCCGCCCCGGCCTGTAGCTTGCGCGAGCTGACCACGGCAAGCACCAAGAGAGCGATGAAACCGCAAACCAAGGAACGCTCAACGTTGCCGTCGCACTCCGCAACCGTGAGAAAGGAATGTGAAGCAGGCGCCGGTGAACGACGAACGGAGAATGGACCCAACACGAGATTTTGAGCAAGTGACTGAATCGTCCGAAGACTCCAGCGTTAACCCTTACGCGCCGACTGCCGAGACGGCCACTCCGTCGTCGGAGAGTGTCGGCGGCAACCGCCATCCAGCCAAATGGCCTCTGTTGGTGGCCGGCGCGTTGCTGTTCGTTCCCGTTATTCTGACACTGGTCAGCCCTTCACGCGGACAGCCGATCAACTGGATCCAATGGGGGACGATCCTGTTCAATTTGGTCCTCGCGATGTCGTCGCTGCTGCTGGGTTTTTTGCCGTACACCAAATCATCGAGATCGCTCTCCATCATTCTTGGCGGACTGACATCCGGAATGATCGGCGTTTTGATGCTCTTTGGATCGGTCTCCCGTGTTTCGATTGGGATCCTTGCCCTGTTCTTTTGGGTCTTTGTCGCTTCGATCATGCGCTCACCCAACGCCAAAGAAGGCTCCGTCGGAGATCGCGATCGTGTCTAAGGCGTCCGAAGACGCGGACGTCAATCCGTTCACGCCGACGGCGTACTTCATTGAACGAGCGGTTGCTCGGCAAAGTCATCCGGCACGCTGGGTGCTAATCGCCGTCGGGTGCCTACTCGCCACTCCGTTGCTGGACGCATTGACGTCTCTCCGTTCGGGGACGATTCAACCCAGCGCCATTCCACGTTTACGATCGCAGTAACGCGTTTCTTCAAACCTCGTCGACTGTCCCGTCGCTATCGGCGAATTCTTCTGCTTGGACGCCGAGGCGATTGAGCATCGTGACGTAGAGATTGCCGAGCGGGGCATCTTCGCGGGCGATCTCTTGTTGCCAAGGCTCGCGGCCGCCTTCCCAGGCGCCGCCTTGAGGGTTGCTTCCGCCGCGATTGATGTATTGCCCGTGTCGAAAGCCCATGTTTTTTCCGCCGGCCAAGACCAACGGGTAGTTCCGCGAGAGATGAAATGCAC